>CAXSEX010000182.1:0-8597 GCA_964236415.1 uncultured Acetobacteraceae bacterium
GGCGATGGCGGCGATGATGGCGACCTTGCTGGGGAAGTAGCGGTAAAGCGCCCCGGGACTCATCCCGGCCTCGGCGCAGATCTCATGCATGGACGCGCCGTGGAAGCCGGCCCGCGCGAAGCAGGCCACGGCGGCGTCGATGATGCGCTGGCGGGAAGACTGCTGGACGGCTTGCGACACGGATCGGCCTGAATGCGAATGAACGTTCACTTGCGGATGTCCGGCCGAATGTCAAGGACGGCGGAGGCCGCTGGCGGCCCCCGCCCGCAGCGCCGCAGGGCAAGGCAAATCAAAGGCTGGCGGTCTTTCAGCAGTCCCGCGGCTCACTCCCACCATGCGCTTGATCGGGATGCGGCGGGTCTGGACCCTGAGCCGGGACCTCGGGGCCGCTGGTCCAGAACCCTGCCTGGAGCTGCGCCGCTTCCTCGGCGAGGAGCGGGCCGATCACCTCAACGGCCCGTTGGCCGGCCGCGAACACCGTTCGGCAGGGCAGGTCCAGGGTTGGGTTCTCGGGATGGTCGCCAGTGCCCGCTTTCAAGCCGTGCTCGCTTTGGCCGTAAACCACCTGGCCGATGCCGGACCAGTAGATCGCGCCCGCGCACATCGCGCAGGGCTCGGCCGAGCTGTAGAGCGTGCAAGCGGCGAGATCGGCCGGCGGGTAGACCTTCGAGGCCCGCGACGCCAGGAGCCGCTCGGCGTGGGCCGTCATGTCCCGCCCTTCGGCGAGGTAGCCGTTGCCCTGCTCCATGAGCACCGCGCCGTCTGGGCCGACCAGGATCGCGCCGAACGGATGGTCGCCGCCGGCCCGCGCCCGGCGGGCAATTTCGAACGCCCGGCGAAGGAACTCCTCGTGACGGGGACCCGGCAGCGCCGGCGCGGCTTGCCGGGTCATGCCGCGTCCTGCCTGCGCACCCGCCGCCCGGCTTCGCTGGCGAGAACCACGGCCAGGGTCAGCGCCAGCACCAGGACCTGCATCGCGTTCAGCTCCGGCGACAGTTGCCGCCGGAAGGCGGAGGCGACGATGAGGCTCAAGGGCTGCGTCCGCCCTGCCAGGAACTGGCACAGGGCCAGGTCGGACAAGGACAGGATCACGCCCACCGAGTAGGCGGCCCCAAGCCCCCCGCGCAGTTGCGGCAGCACGACGCGGCGGAAGCTCTGCCACGGCGTCGCCCCCAGGTCCCGCGCCGCCTCTTCCTGGATCGGGTCCAGGCGCACGAGCACGGAAGCGAGGATCGCCGTCGTGAACGGCAGGGCCGTCAGGGTCTGGGCCGCCATCAGGACGGCCGCGCCCCGCTCCAAGCCGAGCCGGCTGAGCAGCATCACCTGCGCCACCCCCAGCACCCCCTTGGGCACCAGGAATGACACCGCGAGCAAGGCGGCAAAGGCGGCGCGCCACCGGAAAGCGCGTGCCGTCAGCGCGAGCGCCGCGCAGGCCCCGAGCGCCGCGGCGGCGATGCCGACCGGCTGCGCCACCCAGAAGCTCGTCCAAAGCCCGTGCAGCAGCACCGGGTTGCCCAGCACCGCCCGGTACCAGGCGAGCGAGAAGCCGCTGAGCGGGAAGGCCATCAGCGCGCTGTCGTTGAACGAGAAGACGGCGAGGACGGCAAGCGGCAGGTAAAGGAACAGGCCGACCGCGGCCAGCCAAAGGCGGCTCACCGCATCACCCCGGCCGCCGCACGCGCGCCCGGCAGCCGGCTCAGCCCGAAGGCAAGCGCCGCAGCGCCCGCCAGCAGCACCAGGAGCAGGGCAAGCGCCAGCACCGAGGCCATCGGCCAATCGAAAGCGGTGCCGAACAGGGTGTCGATCATGGCCATGGCGGTCGCCCCGGAGGTGCCGCCGAGGATCTGCGGCGTCAGCAGGTCGCCTGCCGCAAGGGCGAACACGGCAAAGCTCCCCGCGGCCAGGCCGGGCAGGGTCAGCGGGAAGACGACGCGCCGGAACGCCTGGACCGGCCGCGCTCCCAGGTCGCGCGCCGCCTCGATCAGCCGCCTATCGACCATTTCGGCCGAAATCCAGATCGCCAGCACCATGAATGGCAGGTTGTCGCAGACCTGCGCGAGCCGCACCGCGAAGGGGCTGAACAACAGCGCCTTCACGGGCTGCCGGACGAGGCCTGTCCATACCAGGAAGGAGTTCAGCAGGCCCTCCGACCCCAGCACCAGGCGCCAGGCGTAGAGGCGGACGAGCTCGCCCGTGTAGAGTGGCGTCAGCAGCGCGGTCAGCGCCACCCCCTTCCACCTGCGGTCAAGCCGGGCCATCGCCAGCGCCACCGGGTATCCGGCCGCGGCGCAGCAGGCCGCCGTCACGAGGCCCGCGGTGACGGCCTTGCCGATCAGCGCCGCATACGTGCCGTTGGTGGCCAGTTCCCGCCAGCTCGCCCCGGACAGGCCCGGCACCAAGTCAAGGTCGTCCACGGTGAAGACGCTGATCACCGCGAGCGTGCCGAGCGGCACCAGGCAGCAAAGCCCCATGAACACCGCGGCCGGCAGGGCCAGCATCGCCCGGGAGGCCCTCATGGCCGGGTGATCCACAGCCGGCTGCGGTCGAGGGACAGCGCGAGCACCGCGCCGACCGGCGCCGGCGCGTCCGCCCATGCGCGCCAAACCTGCCCGGCGCCCTCCAGTTCCAGGAGCGTGCGCCCGCCCAGGAACATGGCGTGCGTCACGGTCGCGCGCAGGTCGCCGTCCCCGTCCGTCCGCGCCACGTGGTCCGGCCGCACGACCAGCACCGCCTCGTCGCCGGGCCGAAGCCCCTCCGCCGCCTGCGCCGCGACGGTGCCAAGGGAAATCGAGATCGCGTCCCGTCCCACCATCCGGCCCGGCACCAGGGTCGCGCCGCCGATGAACCCGGCGACAAAGGCGTTGGCCGGCCGCGCATAAAGCTCGCGCGGGGGCGCCCGCTGGACGATCCGCCCGCGGTCCATGACCATGACCAGGTCCGACAGCGCGAACGCCTCGTCCTGGTCGTGCGTCACGTGGACAAAGGCGATGCCGAGGCGTTGCTGCAGGTCCTTCAGCTCGACCTGCACCTCCGCGCGCATCGTGCGGTCGAGCGCGCTCAGCGGCTCGTCCAGGAGCAGCAGGCGCGGCTCGGCCACGATGGCGCGTGCAACCGCCACGCGCTGCTGCTGCCCGCCCGAAAGCTCGGCCGGGTAGCGCCGCGCGAGGTCCGCCATGCGCACGGCGTCCAGCGCCCGCCCGACGCGGCGGTCGATCACCGGGCCGGGCAGGCGCTTGAGCGACAGGCTGAACGCCACGTTGTCCCGCACCGTCATGTGCGGGAACAGGGCATAGCCTTGGAACACGGTGTTGACCGGGCGCCGCTCGGGCGGGGCCGCCTCCATGCGGGTGCCGTCAAGCGTGATCGTGCCGGCGTCGGGCCGCTCGAAGCCCCCGAGCAGGCGCAGCAGGGTCGTCTTGCCGCAGCCCGACGGCCCGAGCAGCGTTGCGTAGGCCCGTTCCGGCAGGTCGAGATCGACAGGTCCCAGCGCCCGCGTCCGGCCGTACGACTTCTCCAGCCCGCGCGCTTGCAGCAGCTTGGGCAGGACATGGAGCCTCAAGCGGCCTTGACCTCGTTCCACAGCCTGATCCAGGCGGCGTAGTTCGGAGGCGCGACCGGCCACATGAAATCATTCATGATGCCCATGTCGTCGATGAAGATCGCCGCCTGCTTTTCCGGCGTGAGCTTGTCGCGGACCACGGAGGTGGTGGTCGCGTAGTTGCCGTCCTCGGCGACGATGGAAGCGTAGTCGGGGCCGAGCAGGTAGTTGCCGAAGGCGTAGGCCGCGTCGAGCTTGTCGTCGGGCAGGGCGGCCGGGATGGCGAAGCAGTCGCACCAGCCGAAGATCCCGGCCTTCGGCTTGGCCATGCCCATGCGCATCCTGTCCTTCAGCATGTCGTAGGGCACCCGCCAACTGAAGGCGCACGTCACCTCGCCGGTCGCGAACAGGTTGGTGAGGTCGCCGATGGTCTGCCAGTAGGTCCGCAGCAGCGGCTTCTGCGCGATCAGCGCCTTTTTCGCCTCGGCGAGCTGGGCGGCTGACATGGTGAACACCTCGTCGCGCGGCACGCCGACGTGGATACCCGCGATGGCGACGCTTTCCAGCGCGTAGTCGCGCATGGCGAGCTGGCCCTTGTGGCGGCTGTCGAACAGCGTGCCGTAGTCCGGCTCCCGCTCGTAAATGTCGGCGCGGAAGACGATCGGGTTCAGCCCCCACAGGTAGGGGACGGCGTAGGTGCCGCCGTCCTCGCTTCTCACCTTGGGCGTCGTCTTGAAGACCTCGTACATCGCCCCCGTGTTCGGAAGCCTGCCGGGGTCGAGCCGTTTCAGGGTGTTCGCCTTGGCGTAGCGCCAAACGCCGTTCAGGGCGGGGTTGACCACGTCCCAATCGGTGGCGGCCCCGGATTTCAGGGCCGCGAACTGCGCGTCCTCGCTCGAAAGATAGCTCGGGCGGACCGCGATGCCGGTCTGCTTCGTGAACGGCGCGGTGTAGGCGGGCTTGCCGTTGCTGTCCCAGGTGGCCCAGACCAGCTCGCTTGCCGCCGCGCCGGCCCGGCCAGGACGCAGCGATGCTGCGGCGCCCCCAAGCAGCGCGAGTGCCTGCCTGCGCTTCAAGATCATGCGCTCCATCATCCCCCTCCGCCTCAGCCTTTCGGCATTTCCTGCCTCCGGCATCTGTGCAAAAGTCGTGCCCAGCCATGTGGGTTGGCGCGGAACCCGGCTCTGCCGCCAAGCCGGGCAGGGGCCGGGATCAGGGCGCGGTGGCGGACTGCACCAGCGCCTCGCCCTCGTCGCGCAGCCGCACCCGGGACGCATCGCGGATGTAGAACATGTGCCCGCCCGGCACCGCCAGCACCCGGGCGCGGGCGGCAAACGCCGGCGGCAGCTGGTTCAGGATCATCGCGCTGGCGAAATAGGGCGTCACGAGGTCATACAGCCCGTGCATGACCAGCACCTGCAGCCGCGGGTCGAAGGCGAGCGCGGTCCGCAGCGCCGAAACGCTTTGCGCGCCCTGCTGCCCCGTACTGTAGATCCAGGCCCGGAACGCTTGGCCGCCGAGCAGCTCGTATTGCGGCGCCGGAGCCTCGTCCGGCCGCCAGTCCAGCTGGTCGGCATACAAGCCCTCGATGGCCGAGCCGACGACCGGGCGCAGGGCGTCCGACACGGCGTCCGGGTTCTCGATGAACTGCGACGTGGGCAGCGGGTCGATCCCGGTCACGCTCAGGTCGTAGGCGCTGGCGATGCGTCCAGGCTCGCGCTCCCGCCGCTCGGTGAACCAGTCCACCCGGCCGCCCCGGCGCTGTACCAGCTCGGCCGGCAGGTCCGTCAGCGCCGCCACGCGGTCCGACATGCGGCGCACCGCCGCCGCGTCCCCCATGCTGCGCAGGAAGTCCTGCAGGTACTCCCCCGTGGCATACGCCTCCGCGTCCGCCACCTCGTCCCGCGACGCCGCGCCGCGCTTGGTCGCGGCCATCGAGGGCAGGCGCGTCAGGTAGCCGTACGGCTCCCACTCGAAGGCGTGGTTGCGGGAGTTGCCGGGCCTGCTCGCCCGCGGCGGCGAGGACGCGGCGGTGCTTGCGCTGGGCCGGCTGACCCTGCTGGCGCAGGGCTGGCGCCGCCAGGCCGCCTTGCCCGGTGCGCTGCGGGCGGAGCTGCGCGCCGCGGTCGGCTTTCCCGTCGGCGCCGAGGACCTGGCGGCGCTGCCCGGCGTCGCGGGCCTGTGGACGGTGGCGGCGCAGGCCACGGAAGCGGAGGACGCGCTGCAGGTGCGCTCGACCTGGCTGGTTGGGGGGCTGGCCGGCACGGGACGGCGCGTCGCCCAGGTGCTGGACTTCTCGGCCAGGGGACGGCCCTTGCCGGCAGCGCCGGCGCCTGGGCGGGCGTTCCGGGGGGCGGTGGTGTTCCACCCCGGCGCGGCCGGGCTGCGCGGGCGCTTTACGACAGCAAACGCAAAGGCGGGCTGGGCGGATCTGCGCCGTTCGTGCCGCGCTGGCTCGGGGATACACGGGGCTACTTCCCTAGCTCTGTCGTGCAGGTGCTGCAGCGGGACGCCTTCGACCAGAAACCCGCATCGGCCACGGCCGCGGGCGCCGCCCCAACTTGCGGGACGTGGTGCTGTGCATCGACCAAAGCGGCAGCACGGCGAACTCGTTGGCGTACAGCAGCATCTGCGGCGCGGTGCTGGCGTCCTTGCCGGCGGTGCGGACGCGGCTGGTGGTGTTCGACACGGCGGTCGTGGACCTGGCGGACCAGCTGGCCGACCCGGCGGACGTGCTGTTCAGCGTCCAGTTGGGCAGCGGCACCGACATCAACCGGGCGGCCTGCTCGACCTGATCCCCATGGGCGATGATCTTCACGCCGGTTCGGCTGCCCACCCCTCGTACACGCTGCGCTTCGAGCCGCTGAGGGCCTGAGCCGAAACACCAGAGCCTCGATTGCGGGCAGGCTCGGTTATTGGGTCGCACCATCCTGCGGGGTGATTGACGCGGCCGCCACTTGTGGGCTGCCAGCGAGGCCTATGCCGACGGGCGCGGCGGCATTCCAAGCGACGAGTTCGCCTAAACACAAGGCCACGATGTCAAAGCAGGAGCCTAAGCATTAAGCTCTTTACCAAAAACTTGCCTAATATATATGCTTTAATACTCTTATATTGGGCAATACGCTATTTTAGATGATATTTTAGGCAAATAGCGGGTGGTGAAGCTTGACACCCTCAATCCTGGCTGCAATGGACTGATCAAAATCGGCTTGTCGGTCAGGGCGACCGTGATGCCCCATGATCGCCGCTTGCAACGATGGGACGAAACGACCTGAACGCCGCCGGTCGAGCGGCAGAGTTAGGTGGCGCCCGATGTCCTCTGTTTTCAGCGCGCAAGCAACCGTGTCCGATGATCGTCGCCCGCACCCGACGGAACTGCACCATCTTGGGATTCTAGAAGCGTCGCGCCTTGTCAAGCGTCGGATGCTGTCGCCTGTCGAACTGACGCGGGCTTTCCTCGACCGCATCCAATCGCTCGACCCGCAGCTTAACGCCTTCTTGCTGCTGACCGCCGATCAAGCCCTGGCGCAGGCGCGCGAAGCTGAGGCGGAGATATCGGCGGGCCGCCACCGTGGCGCACTGCACGGGGTGCCGTTTGCGCTGAAAGACATCTTCGGCACGGCCGGCATCCGCACGACGGGCCATTCCCGCGTGTGCGCGGATCGCGTGCCCACCCACGACGCCCACGCCGTCACACGGCTGAACGAGGCCGGCGGCGTGCTGCTGGGCAAGCTTGCGACGCATGAGTTCGCGCATGGCGGCCCGTCCTTCGACCTGCCCTGGCCGCCTGCGCGCAACCCGTGGAACACCGGGCACTTCACCGGCGGCTCGTCCAGCGGCTCGGGCGCCGCGGTCGCCGCCGGCCTGGTCCCGGCGGCGCTCGGCACCGACACCGGCGGGTCGATCCGCCAGCCCGCCGCGCTGTGCGGCATCGCCGGGCTGAAGCCGACCTATGGGCTGGTCAGCCGCCGCGGCATCATCCCCAACTCCTTCACCTTCGACCATGCAGGCCCGATGGCCTGGACGGTGGCCGACTGCGCCGCGCTGCTGGCCGTGATCGCCGGGCACGACCCGGACGACCCGGCGAGCGCCGACCGCCCCGTGCCCGACTACCTCGGCGCGCTCGGCCCCGACCTGCGGGGAATGCGGATCGGCGTCGTGCGGCACTTCCACGAAACCGACATCGACACCGCGCCGGAGGTGGTCGCGGCGTTCGAGGCGGCGCTCTCCGTGCTGCGCTCGCTGGGTGCGGCCGTCGAGGACGTGCGGCTCCGCCCGGCCAAGCAATACAGCGACGTGAAGATCACCATCGCCGAAAGCGAGCTGTTCAACGTCCACGCCGCGGCGCTGCGCACCCGGCCCGGCGACTTCGGCGAGGACTTCCTGGGCCGCGTGCTCGGCGCGGTGCTGATCAGCGGCGCCGACTACATGGAGGCGCAGCGCGAGCGCCGGGCCATGCTGGCGGAGCTGCGGCCGGTCTGGCAACGGTGCAATGCGCTCGTGACACCCACGGCGCCCGGGCCGGCGCCGGCGTTCGGGGCATGGCGCACGGCCAGCTTCTGGCAAAAGGCGTCGTTCACCACGCCGTGGAACGTGTCGGGCGGGCCGGCGCTGTCGCAGTGCATGGGGTTCAGCGACGCCGGGCTGCCCTTGGCCTTGCAGGTCGCCGGACGCCCGTTCGACGACGCCACGGTGCTGCGCATCGGCCATGCCTACGAGCGGGCGACCGGCTGGCGGAACCGCCGCCCGGCTCTCGTGCCCGGCGCGGCGGCGCCCCCGCTGCCAGCCCCGCCTGATCCGGTCAGCGACCTCGGCGATGCGGGCCGGGCCGCCGTGGCGCAGGCGTGCCGCCGCGCCGGGCTGACGCTGACCGGGCGGCAGTTCGAGATGGCGTGCGTCGCCGCCCCGCATGTGGAGGCGATGACCGCCCGCCTGCGCCATCCGCGGGCGTTCGGCGAGGAGCCGGCCAACACCTTCCAGCATCCCCAATAAAGCACGAGGCCTCCATGCAGCTCGGCGTCTTCATCCCCATCGGCAACAACGGCTGGCTGATCTCCAC
>CAXSEX010000183.1:0-8586 GCA_964236415.1 uncultured Acetobacteraceae bacterium
CATCGGCGCCTGCTCCGGGTCCTGGTTCTCGTAAAAGCCGCGCGGGGAGGAGTGCCAGATGTGCACCGTGACGCCCGACAGCGGCCCACCCTCGGGGTTCACGATCCGGCACCGCGTGAACAGCGCCGGCCCGTCAGGGGGCGAGCGGACGATGGACTGGCCGTTCTCCATCTCCGGCGCCCCCATGCGCCAGAACGGGCCGAGCAGCGCCGACGCGCTTTCGGTGGCGCCGTTGTTGCCGTTGTTGAGCAGGCAAACGAGCGTGGACACGCCGATGGCGTCCGAGAACAGGATGCCCTCGTTGTGCAGGTCGTGGGTCGACTTGCCGATGCGGTTGAGGAAGTCGACGCCGACGTCCCACTCCTTCTCCGTCAGCCGCGCCTCGCGCACGAAGGCGTGCATGTGGCGGACAAACGCGCTTGTGATCTCGCGCAGCCGCGGGTCGTGGCCCTGCGCCATCGCCTGGAGCACGGCGGTGGTGACCGAGTCCGGACCGTCGATGATCATTGGCTTGCCTCCCTAGTGTCGCGCCCTAGTCCTGGCGCTCCCGATCCTGGCGCCCTCAGTCCCAGCGCCGTTTGCATGCTTCTATAAATCTGCCACCTTCCCGGCTTGTCAACGCCCGTCGCTGCCCGCCCGCCATGGAGCTGCCCGTGAACGTCACCCGGTTTGCCGCCGCGCCGCCCTACCCGGCGCCTCCCGACCACCACGGCATGACCTGCCTGCGGCTGCAGGGCCACAACGCCGGGCCGTCCCGGTCGCTGTGGATGGGCGTGTCGCAGGTCGAACCCGGCGGGTCCATCGAACGGGGGGCGTCGCCGCTGGAAAAGCACTACGTCGTGCTTTCGGGCCAGGTGACGATGGTGACCGACGACGGGGAGGCCGTGCTGGGCCCCTGGGATTCGGTGTGCCTGGCGCCCGGGGAGGCCCGGGCGCTGGAAAACCGCTCCGACGCGCCGGCCGCGGTGCTGCTGGCAATGCCGCTGCCGCCGGCCTGACCTGGACGCCGCGCCGCCGATCCGGCAACGTGAGCGGAAATCAGGGAGGATGCGGATGCCTATGGGGCAAGCGTGCGGCTGCCTGCCGCGGCGGGGGTTCCTTTGCGGCGCTGCCGGGCTGGGCATGGCGGCCTTCGCTGGCGGCGCCCGCGCCCAGGCCGCGCCGCCGTTCCGGATCGACATCCACCACCACCTGTATCCGCCGGAGTACCTCGCCGGGCTGGGCAGGCACCTGAAGGTGCCGCCCGTGATGAACAACTGGACGCCGGAGCGTTCGCTGGACCAGATGGACCACGCCGGCATCCGGACGGCGATGCTGTCCATCACCGCGCCGGGCGTCTGGTTCGGCGACGCGACGGAAGCCCGGCAGCTTGCCCGCGTCTGCAACGAGTATGGCGCCGGGCTGAAGCGCGGCCATGCCGGGCGGTTCGGCCTGTATGCTGTTTTGCCCGTCCCCGACCTGGACGGCAGCCTGGCCGAGATCGCCTATGCGATGGACACGCTGCATGCCGACGGCATCGGCATGTTCACCAACTACGGCGGCAAGTGGCTGGGGGATCCGGACTTCGCGCCGATCTACGAAGAGTTGAACCGGCGCCGCGCGGTGCTGTACACCCATCCGACCGACGCGCCGTGCTGCGTGGGCCTGGTGCCCGCCATCGCCGATCAAGTGGTGGAATGGGGCACCGACACCACGCGGTCCATCGCGACGATGGTGTTCAACGGCTTCGCCGGGCGCTATCCCGACATCAAGGTCATCTTCAGCCACGCTGGCGGCACCATGCCGTCCCTGATCGAGCGGTTCGAGTTCCAGGCCACCCTGGGCAACTTCCCGAAAACGCTGCCCGATGGCGTCCACCCGGCGCTGCGCCATTTCCTGTATGACACGGCGCAAGCCTCCAACCCCGAGGCGATGGGGGCGCTGATGAAGCTCGTCCCGCCATCGCAAATCCTGTTCGGCACCGACTATCCGTACCGGACCTGCGAGGGGCAGGTGCGCAACCTGGCGGCGCTGGCTTTGCCGCCGGAGGACCTGGCCGCCATCGAATCCGGCAATGCGCGCCGCCTGATGCCCGGGCTGGCATGACACGGGGCACCGTCATGAGAGCGGCGGGCTGGGCCGCGGTGGCGGTGGCGGTGGCGGTGGCGGTGGCGGTGCAGTTCGGCGTGGCCCACGCCCAGGTCCAGGCACCGACGCCGGAGCGGACGATCGAGGAGATCAAGGCCGAAGCCCAGGCCCGGGCCGAACGCGGCAACTACCCGCTGATCGGCCTCGACCCGGACGACGTGCGGGACGCATTGGCCGCGATCCACACCCGCGACCCGGACGAGTGGGCGGCGGGGTGGAGCCGGGTGGCCGACCGCTGCATGGCGGATGCCGCCGCCCACCCGGACCGTGCAGATGCCGACCGGCTGCGCGCCTGGCGGCTCTACTACTTCGCGCAGTGGCCGGTCCCGTCCTCGCCGGGCAAGCGGGCGGCCTACGCCAAGGCGCTCGACGCCTACGCCCAGCACGCCGCGACGCTCGACCCGAAGCTGGACGTGGTCCGCATCCCGTTCGAAGGGCGCGAGATCACCGGCTACCTGCGCCTGCCGCACCCGGCGGGGCATCCCGTGCCGCTGGTGCTCGCCATCAGCGGCCTCGACAGCCGCAAGGAAACGGTGGCCGAAACCTACAACGCGCTGCTGCCCTATGGCGTCGGCTACTTCGCCGTGGACAGCCCGGGCACCGGCCAAGCGCCGGTCAAGGCCAGCCCGACCGCCGACCGCATGTTCTCGGCCGTGCTCGACTACCTGCAAACCCGGCCGGACATCGACCGCGCGCGCATCCTGGCCCACGGCGTCAGCTTCGGCGGCTACTGGGCGGCCAAGATCGCGATCACGGAGCACGGGCGCCTAAGCGGCGTCGTGGCCCAGTCCCCGCCCGTGGACGGCGCGCTGCAAGCCGCCTACCTGCGCGCCAACCTGCTCGGCAACCGCGAGTATCTGTTCGACGTCGTGCCGGCGTTCCTCAACGTGGTGGAGGGCGCGGACACGGTCGATGCCCTCGCCACCGCGTTTCCCAAGCTGTCGCTCGTGGCGCAAGGCCTGATCGGCAAGCCGACCGGGCCGATGCTGATCGTCGGCGGGGCGAAGGACACCCAGGTGCCGATCAGCGACCTCGACCTGCTGCTGCATGCCGGCGACGTGCCGAAGGATGCCTGGATCAACCCGCAAGGCGGCCACCTCGGGCGCGAGATGAGGGGCTGGACAGACCCGGTCATTTTCCGCCGGGTGATCCTGCCGTGGGAGCTGCGGCAGCTCGGGGTGGCAGCGCCCGGCTGACGCACCTGCTGCGCGGTGCCGTTGAATGCCCTCAGCCGCGTCGGGCATCCCGGCCTGTGACGCGGCATCCGACCGTGGCCGCGCGCAGCCAAGCTGCGCACCAAGTTCGGGCGCGCCGGCCGCCCCCTGAAAGACCGGGAGCGGATTGCGCTCCGGCGCGGCAGAACGCGCCGGAAGCGGCAGGTCAATCGCTCGGAGCGTCTTCGGCCCCGTCGTCCGCTGTATATGCGCTGTTGATGGCCCGGTTGAGGTAGGTGCTTGTCCAAAGGCCCGAGCGGCTGGAAGCCAGGAAAGCGAGGTCCCGCACTGTCCGCGGCTGTGCGAAGCCGCCAGACGCCTGCCGCAGCGCGAGCAGGTTGAGCAGGCCCGGCACGTTGATCGTCATGTCCTCGATCAGGCCATCCGCGCGCTCCACCTGAGCCGCGTAGAGTGCGGCGGCGACCGTCGCGTCGATCCCCGGCGTCGCCGCGAGCAGCAGGGCGGTCGCCTCGTCCCGGTTGGCCGGGGCGAGCGACCACTGCAGGGCCTTGTAGTAGCCGCGCAAGAACCGCACGACGGTCGGGCGGTTGGCGGTCATCCAGCGCTCGCTGCCCTCAATGACGCTGCCGAGGTAGGGACGGACGAGCTGGTTGACCGACGACAGTTCCGCAAACCCGGCGGCAGCCGCACGCACGTCGAACCCAGCCGACAGGAGCGTGGCGTCGGTCTGGTTCTGCGTCAAAGCGGCAAAGCGCTGGGCGGTTCCGCCGAGCGTGGTGACGTCGTAGTGCACGCCGCGTTCCAGCCCGTGCTGCCCAAGGATCGCGTAGAGCACGAAAGCAAAGCCCGAATCGGGCGCGTCAACGGAGATGCGGGCGCCTGCCAGCGCCTCGATGCCGGAGATGCCCGGCCTCGCGAACACGCCCAAGCCGGCCCCGAGGTCCTGGCCGGCAATGATCTGGAGGTCGATCTGCTGGCCCAGCGCGTTGTTCTCGTTCAGCCGATAGTTGGCGGTGTTGTCGGCCGAACAAAAGGCGAGGTCATACTGGCCATCGACCAGCGCCTGCGCTTGCGGGACCGACCCGGCAACCTGCAACAGCTGCACTTGCAGCCCTTCTGCCACCCAGAAGCCTTTGGCATCCGCCACGATCGTCGGCAGGTTCTTGGAAAAGAGTCCGACCCGCACGAGGCTTGTGGCCGGCGCGGCCCTGATGACGGAGGGCGCTGCCAACCCTGCCGCTCCGGCCGTGGCAAGGGCGATTGCCAGCCGGCGCGGGATGCTGATTGCACGGTTTTCCAAAATGCTCCCCCCTGTTCTCTTGTTCTTTTAGGGATATAGCGCAAAAACGGGAGTGGCGTAGTCCTGGGCTTGTTCAACAAGCCATTCCCGGCGTTCGAGCGCCGGCGGAGACCACGCCATGAAAGGACAACACGAAGGCGGAAGCGGACGGCAGCCACTGGCCAAGCTGAGCGCAAGGCCGCCCTCCATCCGTGGATGCTGCCGAGCCATGGGACGCAAGGCCCGAAAGCCAGTCCGCGCAGCCAGTCATCCTCGCCTGGCTTGCGGCGCTGCGATGCCTGCGGGAAATGCGGGCCATGACGCTCACCGTCAGCGGCGTCACACGGACGTTGCGAACGCGAGGTCCGCCCGGATGCAACGTCCGCCCACGACTTTCGGCCATGGCCGGGCCGGTCGGCGGCCGGGCGACGGCCATCCGCCCGTCGACGGCTCGCGCTTGCCCAACCGGCCAAGCCCGGCCACTCTCCCGGCCAGGGAGAAACGAGGCAGGTCGGGACGATGCGAATTGGGGGTTGGGCCGCGCTGGCGGTCGCCGGCCAGGCGCAAGCACGGATCACCCGCCTTGAGATCATCCGCACCGAGCCTGCCTTCGGCGGCCAAACCTTTGGGGCGGTCGGCGCCTACGAGCATGTCCTCGCCGTCGCCCATGGCGAGATCGACCCGGCCGAACCCGGCAACGCCGTGATCCAGGACATCGGCCTCGCCCCGCACATCGGAGGCGGCCTGATCGCGCTCAACATCCGGTTCGGCCAGCCGGTGCGCGCCTGGGGCGAGCAGACCGACCATCTCTATCCCGCCTACGATTTCCCGTTCGCCTACGCCAAGCAAACGGACCCGCTGACCGGCCGGACGCAGGGCATCCTCGACCGCTGCACCGAGACGGGCACCTGCCCGAAGATTTTCCACGTCGCGACCGCGCTTGAGATGTGGGAGGGGCGGCAATCGCTTGGCCTCACCGATCCGCTCGGACTGCGCGACGTAGCCGACCCCGGCAACGTCCGCACCTTCATCATGGCCAGCACGCAGCACGGCGCGGCGAGCCTGCCGCTCGCGACGCAGCCGCCGTTCGGCCTGTGCCAGCAGCAGCCGAACCCGAATCCGCAGGTCTGGACGATGCGCGCGCTGCTCACCGCCCTGGTCGCGTGGGTGAAGGACGGGACCGCCCCGCCTGCCGGCGCCACGCCGCGCATCGACGACGGCTCCCTCGTCGCCCCCGACCGCGTGGCCCTGCCGGCGATCCCCGCGAACGCCTATGGCGGCACCCCCCGCCCCGCGGTGTCGGACCTGCGCATCTACGACGCGCTGCATGTCCTGGATTTCGGCCCCGGCTACCGGCCGGGCGAGAGCAGCGGCGTCGTCTCGATCGAGCCGCCGCGCGTGGGCGCCGCCGCCTATGGCGTGCTGGAGAGCCAGGTCGACGCCGATGGCAACGAGACCGCGGGCGTGCGCTCGGTGTTCGAGCAGGTGCCGATCGGGACCTATCTCGGCTGGAACCTGTTCCGCGCCGGGCGGCTCCAGGGCGGCCTGTGCAACCTCCAGGGTTCGTTCGTCCCGTTCGCCAAGACGAAAGCGGAACGCGAGGCGGTCGGCGACAGCCGGCTGTCGCTTGAGGAGCGCTATCCGACGAGGGAGGTGTATGTCGCGGCGATGCGCCAGGCGGCCGATGGGCTTGTGCGGGCACGGCTGCTGCTGCCCGGCGACGCGGCCGCGATCGTCGGTGCGGCCGAGCGTGACGGCATCCGTGCCGGGCCGTAGCGGCGGCTGCGGCGCGACGGGCTGTTCCGGTGCCCTCGCGCTGTGGCGGACGCTGCACTGGCAGAAGGCACAGCCGGCGCCAGCGAAAGCCGGGTCGCACCCGCGCACGACGGACGGGAGCCGCCCTCCATCAATCCGAACCGAACCGCTCCGTGGGCAGTTCAATCCGTCCGTGCGGCCTGGCTCTGGGTGTCGGTCGTCACACGCCACACGGTGTTGCCGACATCGTCGGCAATTATCAGCGCGCCCGCCTTGTCCAGCGCCACGGCGACCGGACGGCCACGGGCGTGGCCGTCCTGGTCCAGGAACCCGGTGACGACGTCCTCGGCCACGCCGTTCGGCTTGCCGTTCGCAAAGGGGACGAACACGACCTTGTAGCCGTTGAGGATCGGCCGGTTCCAGCTGCCGTGCTCGCCGACAAAGGCGCCGCCGCTGTACTTCGCAGGCAGGCCGTTGCCGGTGTCGAACACGAGGCCGAGCGGGGCGACGTGCGAGCTCAGCGCGTAGTCAGGCACGATCGCCTTCGCGACCAGGTCCGGACGCTCGGGCTTCACGCGCGGGTCGACATGCTGGCCGTAGTAGCTGTACGGCCAGCCGTAGAACCCGCCGTCCTTCACCGACGTCATGTAGTCGGGGACAAGGTTCGGGCCGAGCTCGTCGCGCTCGTTGACCACTGCCCAGAGGGCGTGGCTTTGCGGCTCCCAGCTCAGCCCGTTCGGGTTGCGCAGGCCGTCGGCGAAGATGCGGTGGGCGCCGGTCGCGCGGTCGATCTCCCAGACGGAGGCGCGGTCGAGCTCGGCGCCGATGCCGTTCTCGGTGATGTTGCTGTTCGAGCCGACGCCGGCGTAGAGCTTCGTGCCGTCCTCGCTGGCAACCAGGCTCTTGGTCCAGTGATGGTCGATGGGCCCGCCGGGCAGCGGCGTCAGCATGGCGCCGGGCTCGATGATGCTGGTGGCGCCTTGGGTGTAGGGGAAGCGCAGGACCGCGTCGGTGTCGGCGACATAAAGGTCGTTGCCGACCAGCGCGACGCCGAACGGCGAATACAGATGATCGATGAAGACGGTGCGGACGTCAAACTTGCCATCGCCATGCGTGTCGCGGAGCAGGGTGATGCGGTTGCTGCCCTTGCTTGACCCGGCCGAGGTGACGAACGACTCGACCCAGTGCATCACGATGTTCTTCGGGCGGCTGACCGGGTCGAGGTCGGGGCTGCGTGACTCGATGACCAGCACGTCGCCATTCGGCAGCGTGTAGACCGAGCGGGGGTGGTCAAGGCCGGTGGCCATTGCCGCGACCTTCATGCCGTCCGGCACCGTCGGCGCTTCCCCATCCTTCCAGCCGACCACCTGGGCGAGATGCATCGGCGGGAGCAGATACTGCTGCGGCTCCGGCAGGACGGGGTTGGGGCCGATCTGCGTCTTGACGTCGAAGTCGTCGGGGGTGGCACCGGTCAGGGCAACGACCGCCACGCCTGCGAGCGCGAGCCGCCGCGTCAGCTTGGATGGTCCGGACGTCATTGACGTACTCCTGAGTATGGCACCGCCGCCGCCTGCCGCCGTCCCGCGCTGGAGGCGAGCCAGGCGGTGGCCAGCATGAGCAGGACGGTGACGAATGAGAGTGCAAGGCCGGTCGGCATCACCGAGGTCCATGCGTCGCGGCTGTGCACGAGGTTGTTGAGGAATGCGATGATGAGCACCAGCAAGCTGCCGACCACGATCGGCGAGACGGACCGCTGCGCATGGCCGCGGCGACCGGCCACCAAACTGACGAGGCCCGCGATGGCGGCCCCCACGCCGCCAGCCATCCCCGCCGCCAGCAGCCAGGCGGAGAAGTCCACCCACATGACGTTGGTCGTCTGCACATAGGCGACGTCCGTGAGCAGCGCGCAGGTCAAGCAGGCAATCGGAAAAGAGACGAGTATTCGCAGGATCGGGTGTCCGCCGCTCCTGGCCATGCTCGCCACGGGTCCAGATGTGTTGCCGCTCATGAAGTCTTCCTGCTCACAGGTTGCCGCCCGCGGACGGACAGCTTGCGGGGCAGCATACGGAACTGTGGCATGGAGGTGGCGTCAATTTCCTGTATCGGCCTTTCCCATCCTTCCACCCGACATGAAAGCCTGTGCTTTGGGGACCCATTCGGGACACACCCGGAGCAGCGGCATGGAATGAAGCGCTATCACGTGGCAACTGCCACCACGCCCTTGTTCCGAGGGGTGGAGCCGTCCGGCTG
>CAXSEX010000184.1:0-8579 GCA_964236415.1 uncultured Acetobacteraceae bacterium
CCGGCCTCTTGCTCCCGAAGCAAGCGTACTACCAGGCTGTACTACGCCCCGACTGTGCCGCGCATATAGACCGCGCGCCGGCGCAGGGCAACCCGCTAAACACGCCCCGGCTGCCCGGCGCCGGGAGAGGGCAGGGCCGCCAGCCGCGCCAGCACGGCATCCACGTCCGGCAGCACCTCATACAGTTGCAGGCACTCCGGCCCGGCGAAGCCCTGGTCCACCGCCGCCTGGATGCTGGCCAAGTACGGCTGCGCCCAGCCGGCCACGTCGCAGACCAGGATCGGCTTGTCGTGCAGCGCCAATTGCCGCCAGGTGGTGATCTCGATGGTCTCGTCGAAGGTGCCGAGGCCGCCGGGCATGGTGACGAAGGCGTCGGCGGCGTCGAACATGCGGCGCTTGCGGTCGTGCATGGTCTGCGTCACCACCATCTCCCCCACCCCGGCGTGCGCCACCTCCCGCCGTTGCAGGAACTCGGGGATGATGCCCAGCACCACGCCCCCCGCGCCCAGCGCCGCATCGGCGACGATGCCCATCAGCCCGACGCCGCCGCCGCCATACACCAGCCGGATGCCCAGCCCTGCCAGCCCCCGGCCCAGCGCCGCCGAGGCTTCCGCATATACGGGGTCGGACCCGGCGCGGGAGCCGCAGAACACGGCCAGAGCGGATGGGCTGTGGCGGCATGGGCAATTCCTATGGGTTCCGCCGCCCGGACGCCGAAACTGGGTGGCGCGGACGGCGATGGGGTGCGAGGCTCCTGTCATAACGGAAACCGGGGGACTTGGATGCGGAAGTTGTTGATCGGGCTTGCGGTGGCGGCTGGCTTGGGCGGGGTGGCGCTGGCGCAGAACCTGCCCGCCGGCCCCAGCGTGCCGTTCCCCGCGGACACCCTCATCGCCGCGCGGCAGGCGGGCTTCGACCTGCAAGCCGGCGTCGCCGCCAGCATGAAGACGGTGATCGACGGCGGCGGCGACGTGAAGGGCCTGGTGGACGGCGCCAAGGGCCTGTCGTCCTGGGGCCACGTCATCCCAGCCGTGTTCCCGGACGGCACGCAGTCCGGGCACAACACCAAGGCCCGCCCGGAGGTCTGGTCCGACCGCGCGGGCTTCGAGAAGGCGGCGCAGAACTTCTGGACCCAGGCCGACAAGCTGGCGACGCTGGCGGACGCCAACGACAAGGCCGGCTTCGCCGCGCAGTACACGACGACCACGCAGGCCTGCGGCGCCTGCCACCGGTCCTACCGCGTGCGGACGAACTGACGACGCACTGACCCTGGCATGGCCTCGCCGGGTCAAGCGAGGCCCACCAGCAGCCACACCGCCCCCGCGGCGGCCACGAGGATGCCGAGCGCCAGCAGCGAACTGGCGAAGCGCGGCTGGCGCAGGTTGGCGGGCAGGCGCTTCTTGCCCGTCACCATGGCGCGCACCAGGTCGTGCCGCTTGAGCGCGGCATAGGCGATGATCGCCAGGATGTGCAGCACGGCCAAGCCCAGCAGCACGTAGAACGAGGTGGCGTGCACGCCGGACAGCCAGTCGCTGGTGCCCTTGCTGACCCAATGCGCCAGCGGCCCCTTGGCGTCGATGTCGTTGTTGCTGAACAGCCCGGTGCCCACCTGCACGAACAGCGCCGCCAGCATCGCCAGCACCATCCAGCCCCCGGCGGCGTTGTGCCCGATCTCCGTGTCCGGCTCGCGCTTGCCGAACGCCGCCAGGTGGACGAGGCCCGCCGCCGGGCTGCGCAGGAAATTCCGGAAGCGGGAGGTTTCGCTGCCGACGAACCCCCAGGCCACGCGGAACAGCAGCAGCGTCAGCACGGTGTAGCCGGACAGGAAATGCAGCTGGTTCCATTCCCGGATGGCGCACACGTAGCTGAACGTCATCAGCACGACGATTGCCCAATGGAACAGCCGGGTGGGCGCGTCCCACACCCGCATCAGCAGGTTGGGGATCCGCGGCTTCGGCGGTCCGGTGGGGCGGCGGAGGGCAGGGCGGGAGGGTTGGGCCATGCCGCATTCTGCCGCCGCCCGGCTTGACGGAAAAGCCCGGTGTCGCCATGCGGGCCGCCATGCCGTCGTTTTCTTTCGCGCATCCGTTCACGATGCCCGGCCCCGCCTCCGGCTTCGCCCTGCACCTCGTCGCGCCGCCGCTCCTGGCCTTCGGCGCGGCGCTGGCGCTGGGGCTGGCCGGGCGGGCCGCGGGCGGGCGCTGGGCGGTCCAGGCTTCGGGCGCGGTGGGGGCGCTCGCGGGCTGGATGGCGCTGCTGCCGTGGGCGGCGGCGCTGCGGGCCGTCTTGGCGCCGCGAACCGTGCCGGATATCCTGCTGCTGCCCGCGGCGGCTGCGGCGCTGGCCGGGATGGCCGCGCCCCGGCTGCGCGGCCGGGCAGAGCAATGGCTTCCGTGGGCGCTGGCCGTCTTGGCGGGATGGTGGCTCGCCCGTTCCGCCCCGGCGCGGCCGGAGTTCTGGCGCGTGTGGTCGGCCGTCGTCCTCGCGGCGTGGCTGCTGGCGCGCGTGGCCGGGGCGCCTGGCGCGGGCGCGCGGGCGCTGGCGGCGGCGCTGGCGCTGTGGGGCGCGCTGCTGCTGGCCGGCGCGCCGCCGGTCTGGGCCGCGGCGGCGCTGGCCGCGGCGGCGGCGGCGGGCGCGGCTTGGCTCGCGGGCGGCGCGCTGCCGCCGGTGCTGCTCGCGGCCCTGGCCGCGGCGGCGGACCTTGGGGCCGGGCGGCTGGTGCAGGGCCGGGTGAACGCGGCGGACCTCGCCTGCCTTTTGGCGCCTGGCGCGGCGTGGCTCGTGCCCTGGACGGCGGCGCGGCTGGGCCGGCCCGGGCGGGTCTTGGCCGTGCCGGCCGCGGCGGCGCTGACGGCGGGCGTCGCCTGGCTGGGCGGGCGGCTGCTGCATCGGTGACGGAGCGGCCGACACCGCCCACTGCCCGCAACGATGTGTCCTAAATGCGACAGGTCTCGGCGTCCGGCACAACGCGATTGCAAATTCCGTTCACGCCATCCTAACGTCCATCGATGAACGGTCCGAATCCGCGAACGCTGGCCCGCTTGGCAATCGTTGCCGTGCTGTGCGCGGCCGCGGCTGGCGCCTTCTACAAGCTGTGGCCGGGCGCCAGCCCGCCCCCGCCTCCGCCCGTGCCGGTCAGCGCCGACGCCCCCGCGCCGGCAAGCCCCGAGGCCGCCGCGCCCGCGCCGAAACCCGCCGCCAGCCCCGGCACTGCCCCCAGCTTCGACATCGTGCGGGTCGGCCCGCGGGGCGCCGTGCTGGCCGGGCGGGCGGAGCCGGGCGCCACCGTGATCGTGGCCAACAACAACGCGACGCTCGGCCGGACGGAGGCCAACGGGCGCGGCGAGTGGGTGCTGGTGTCCGCGACCGCGCTCGCGCCGGGCGGGCGGGAGCTGAGCCTTTCCGCGCGCAACGCGGACGGGCGCGACGTGAAGGGCGACGGCACCGTGCTGCTCAACGT
Source organism: uncultured Acetobacteraceae bacterium (assembly GCA_964236415.1). Taxonomy (GTDB): domain Bacteria; phylum Pseudomonadota; class Alphaproteobacteria; order Acetobacterales; family Acetobacteraceae; genus CAHJXG01. Next base: position 3,461 of record CAXSEX010000184.1, read on the forward strand.
CCCGCCGCCCTCGGCCTCCGCCCCGGCGACGGCGCTGCTGGTGCCGCAGGCGGGCGCGCCGCGGGTGCTGGGAAGCCCGCCGGACGACATGGCCCCGATCCCCGGGCAGACCCCCGAGCAGCAGGCGCCCGAGCAGCAGCGCGATCAGCAGCCCGGCGCGCGCCTCGGCCTGAGCGTCGTGGAGTCCGACGAGGGGGGCGCGAGCCGCTTCGCCGGCCAGGCGGCGCCGGGCGCCACAGTGCGGGCCTACGTGGACGACGCGCCGGCCGGGGACGCGGCGGCGGACGCGCAGGGCCGCTGGGCCGTGGCGCCCCGGCGCGCGCTGTCCCGCGGCGCGCACCGGCTGCGCATCGACCAGCTCGACGGCGGCGGCCAGGTGCTGGCCCGGGTCGAGGTGCCGTTCCAGCGCGCCGCGGTGCCGCGCGTCGTGCTCGCCGCCGGCCGCGTGGTGGTGCAGCCGGGCCAGACCCTGTGGCGGCTGGCCCGCCGGGCCTACGGCGTGGGCACGCGCTACACGGTCATCTACCTCGCGAACCGCGGCCAGATCCGCGACCCCCGGCTGATCTACCCCGGCCAGGTCTTCGCCGTGCCCGTCGTCGCGCGGTAGGTGCACCAGCCCGCAACCGGTGACGCCTGGCCTGCAATGATCGGGTGTTCCTGGCCCACGCTCATCGAGATGGCCTCCCTGGCCTCAATACGGGGCCGAACGATATGGGATGTCCGGCCCGCCGATCTCGTGTAGCTTGCCCGTCATGCGGGCACGGCGCGGCGGAGGAGTTGTCGGCAGGGGGGCGGCCACGGCCCTCCTGGCGTTTGCCTTGTTCCTGCAAGCCGCGCTGTCCGGGCACGGCGCGGTTCACGCCGCCGCCTTCGACCCGGCAACCGTCATCTGCGCCGCCCGCCCGCACGCGGCCGACGGTCCAGACGACGGGCACCGGGCGCCCGCCGGGCCGCACGACCCCTGCTGCACCTTGCTCTGCGGCACCGGCGGCGTCCCACCCCCGGCCCTGCTCCCCGCCGTGGGCCCGGCCCTTTCGCCACCCATACGGCTCGGGTCCGCTTACGGGCGGCTGACGGGTGCGCCCCGCCGGCCCTCGCGCCCCCGAAGCCGCCACGGGGCGCGTGCCCCGCCCGTCCGGGCCTGATCCACCCGGACCGTTTCCTGCAACTTCGCGTCCGCCGCGCCGCACCCCGGCGCGGGGCGCCCCTCGGGATCATTCAATCATGAGCGATGCCACCTACTCCGCTGACGGCGCAGCCACGCGCGCGCGTGTCGGCCCTTCGGACCTTTACCGGGCCGTTTGGCGCTGGCACTTCTACGCCGGCCTGCTTGTCCTGCCCTTCCTGGCCCTGCTCGCCGTGACCGGCGGCCTTTACCTGTTCCGTTATAGCCTTGACCCCCTCGTCCACCGCGGCTTGATGCAGGTCGAGGCGCGGGCCACCCCGCCCCGGCCTCCCTCGGAACTGGTCGCCGCGGCGCTCGCGGGCCGCCCCGGCACGGCCTTCCGCTTCATCCCGCCGCCCGCGTCGGGCCGGTCGGCCGAGGTCGGCGTGAAGGCCGGCGCCGAGCGCACCGTGGTCTACGTGGACCCCTACGACGCCCGCGTGCTGGGCGCATTGCCGGACAAGGGCACGGCCATGTGGGTGGTGCGCCGCCTGCACAGCCTCGCCCTCCTCGGCCCGGTCGCCCGGGGCTTGATCGAGGTCGCCGGCGGCTGGACGGTCCTGCTGGTCGGCACGGGCCTGTACCTCTGGTGGCCGCGGCCGCGGCCGGCCGGGGAGCGCGGCGGCGTCGTCAGCGTCCGCGGCACGCCCAGGCGCCGGGTGTTCTGGCGCGACCTGCACGCCGTCACCGGCCTGGTCGTGGGCGGCGTGCTGGTGTTCCTGGCCGTCACCGGCATGCCGTGGTCGGTGCTCTGGGGCGGTTACGCCAACCAGTGGGCCAACGGGACCAACTTCGGCTACCCGTCTGGCGTGAACGTGAACCTGCCCATGTCGGACCAAACCCTCGCCGCGGCCGGCCCGACGAGCTGGACGCTGCAGGAAGCGCGGCTGCCCCAATCCGCCGGGGGCGGGCACGCCGGCCCGGCCGATCCCGCCTCGCCGCGGGCCGAAGCGCCGGCGCCGGGCGCGGAGGCCCCGCGCGCCATCGGCCTCGATGCCGCGGTGGCCGCCTTCGACCGGCTCGGCCTGGCGCCGGGCTTTGCGGTGGCGCTGCCGGGCGGCCCAGCGGGGGTTTACACGGGGTCGGTGTATCCGAGCGACCTGTCCCGGCAGCGGGTGGTGCACCTGGACCAGTACACCGGCAAACCGCTGCTCGACATGGGATACGCCGACTACGGCCCGCTGGGGCGGGCGCTGGAATGGGGCATCAACGTGCACATGGGCCAGCAGTGGGGCCTGGCGAACCAGCTCGTGCTGCTGGCCGTCTGCATCGCCATCGTCCTGCTCTGCGTCAGCGCGGCGGCCATGTGGTGGAAGCGCCGGCCCCGTGGCTCGCTCGGGGTGCCGCCGCTGCCTGCGGACCGGCGCCTGCTGCGGGGCGTGGTCGCCATCCTGGCCGTGGGCGGGGTGGTCTTTCCCCTGGTCGGGCTGTCGCTGCTGGCGATGCTCGCGCTTGACGTGGCGTTTGTCCGCCTGGCCCGGCGGCGGCTCCCGGCGCGGGCTTGACCGTGCGGCGGGTGCGGCCGGCTGGTCCGGCCGTGCCCGCCTCACCGCCGCGCGGTAGCGGGCAGGCCCACGCCGGGCTTGCCCGCGCCGGCCTCAGTCGCCATTTCAGCAACATGACTCCCATCGAATCCTTCCGTTCCGTCCTGGCGCCGCCGCACCCGGTGGGCCGGCCCTTTATCCTGGGCGGCGTCGTCGCGGCCCTGCTCGGGTTGTTCGTCGGCGCGTGGCTTGTCTGGCTCGGCGTGCTGTTCACGCTGTTCTGCCTGTACTTCTTCCGCGATCCGGAGCGCGTGCCTCCCGCCCGGCCGGGCGCCGTCGTGGCCCCGGCGGATGGCCGCGTCGTGTCCGTCACGCAGGCGGTGCCGCCGGCCGAGCTGGGCCTCGGCGACGGGCCGCGCTGGCGGGTGGCGATCTTCCTGTCCGTGCTGGATGTCCACGTCAACCGCATGCCGGCCAGCGGCACCGTGACGCGCATCGCCTACCGCGCGGGCAAGTTCGTCAACGCCAGCATGGACAAGGCGAGCGAGCACAACGAGCGCAACGCCTTGGCACTCCGCCTGCCGGACGGGCGGCAGATGGCGGTGGTGCAGATCGCCGGGCTGATCGCGCGCCGCATCGTCTGCCAGGTGCGGGAAGGCCAGGCCGTGCTCGGCGGCAGCCGCTTCGGCATCATCCGCTTCGGCAGCCGCACCGACCTTTACTTGCCGGAAGGAGTGCGCCCGCTGGTCGAGAAAGGGCAGCTCACCATTGGCGGCGAGACGGTGCTGGCGGAGCTGTCCGCGCCGTGACGCCCGACCGGGCCGGCTCCCCCGTGCAGCGGCTGCGCACCCGGTTCCGGCCGCGGCGGCGCCCGCGCTATGCCGGGCCGTCGTTCAACCGGATGATCCCGAACATCCTGACCCTGCTCGGCCTGTGCGCCGGGCTGACCAGCATGCGCTACGGGCTGGAGGGACGGTTCGGCCCCGCGGCGGTGGCCATCGTGGTGGCGGCCTGCATCGACGGGATCGACGGGCGGCTGGCCCGGCTGCTCAAGGCGACCTCGCGTTTCGGCGCGGAGTTCGACAGCCTGGCGGACTTCTGCGGCTTCGGCGTCGCGCCGGCCTTTGTGCTGTACTTGTGGTCGCTCCGCAGCGCGGGCGGCTTCGGCTTCACGCCGTGCCTGATGTTCGCGGTGTGCATGGCGCTGCGGCTCGCCCGGTTCAACGCGACGCTCGACACGCCGCCGCCGATTGCCCACGCCTACGCCTACAACTTCTTCACCGGCGTGCCCGCGCCATGCGGAGCGGGGCTGGCGCTGTTCCCGCTGTTCCTGGGGCTGGAAGCCCGCTCGCTCGGGCTGCCGTGGCTGGAAGCCTTGGCGCATCACCCGCTGTTCTGCGCCGTCGTGCTGGCCGGCACGGCGTTGCTGCTGGTCAGCACGCTGCCGGTGTGGAGCTTCAAGAACTTCAAGGTGCCCCGCGACCTCGTGCTGCCGCTGCTGCTGGGGATCGGCACCTTTGCGGCGGTGCTGGTGGCGGACCCCTGGGCGGCGCTGGCGGGCGCCGGGCTGATCTACCTCGGCATGCTGCCGTTCAGCCGCCGCAGCTTCCACCGGCTGCGGCAAGACGCCGGGCGGCAGGTCGAGCAGGACTAGCCCGGGCGCCCAAGGCGCCGATTAGGGAAAGATCGACAGGACGCGATGGCCGAACATCTCGGTCATCTTGGCGTCGGCCTGCCCGCCGAAGCGGTCGGTGCAGGCCCGCAGGAAATCGGCGTGCCAGCCGTGGCCCGCGAAGAACATTTTGTGGGCGCAGTACAGGAACGGCTTGATCCGGGGCACGTAGCGCCCGTGGAACAGCGCCACAGCCTCCGTCACGCCGGGCCAATGCGGCTGGAACATGTCGTCAAGCAGCACGACGCCGCCGGGCGCCAGGCAGTCCTGCGCCGTCAGCAGGTCGCTCAGCGTGTGCTCCGCGGTGTGGCAGCCGTCCACCGAGAACAGGCGGAACGGGCCGCGGTCCCGCACGAGATCGACCTTGTCCGCGCAGTTCAGCGCCGTGCTGTCGTTCTTGATGAAGGCGTAGCTGACCTCGTGGTCCGGCCCGTACGACCGGATGTTCGCTTGAAGCTGTTCGAGGCTGCCGACGCCGGCGCCGTCGATGTTCCTGAGCTGGTCGTCGAACACGTCGATCGCCGTCACCTTGCCGCCCGGCTGCGTCAGGTGGGCCAGCGCGATCAGCAGCTTGCCGTGGAACACCCCGATCTCGGCGACGTGCCCCGCGATGCCGAGGTCGTTCTGCACCTGGTCGATCAGCTTGAGATGGGGCAGCCACCGTTCGTTGACCCAGCCCTCGATGTTCGGGAGGCCGGCCTGCCAGTAGGCGTCGATGTCGTGCATGGGTTTCAACCTGCGGTGAAGGACGTGGCTGCGATGCCCCGGCATTGGCGGCCAAGCCCTGCTCAGGGCCGC
>CAXSEX010000185.1:0-2028 GCA_964236415.1 uncultured Acetobacteraceae bacterium
TCCGCGACCCGCAGTTCCAGGGCCAGACCAAGGAGAAGCTGACCAGCCCCGAGGCTGCCCGCCTCGTCGAGACGGCGCTGCGCGACCGCTTCGACCATTGGCTGGCCGGCAACCCGGCCCAGGCCGACAACCTGCTGACCTTCGTGATCGAGCGCGCAGAAGACCGCCTGCGCCGCCGCGAGGTGAAGGATGTCAGCCGCAAGACCGCAACCCGGCGCTTGCGCCTGCCGGGCAAGCTCGCGGACTGCACGCTGGAAAGCCGGGACGCCACGGAAATTTTCTTAGTGGAGGGCGACAGCGCCGGCGGCTCCGCCAAGCAGGCGCGCAACCGCAACACCCAGGCAGTGCTGCCGCTGCGGGGCAAGATCCTGAACGTCGCCAGCGCCAGCGCCGACAAGCTGCGGCAGAACCAGGAGTTGAAGGATCTGATCGAGGCCCTGGGCTGCGGCGTGGGCGACCGGTTCGACCGGGCCAAGCTGCGCTACGGCCGGGTGATCATCATGACGGACGCCGACGTGGACGGCGCGCACATCGCCTCCCTGCTGATGACGTTCTTCTACCGTGAGTTGCCAGAACTGGTGCAGCACGGGCACATCCACCTGGCCCAGCCGCCGCTTTACAGGCTGACCCAGGGCGCCAAATCGGTCTACGCCATGGACGACGCCGACAAGGACCGGCAGATGAAGCGCGGCTTCAAGGCGGGCAGCAAGGTCGAGGTCAGCCGCTTCAAGGGCCTAGGCGAGATGCCGCCCATAGCGCTCAAGGAGACCACCATGGACCCGGCGAAGCGCACCCTGCTCAAGGTCGTGGCCCTGCCCGAGAACCGCCACGCCACCAGCACCCTGGTCGAAAGCCTGATGGGCCGCCGCCCGGAACTGCGCTACCAGTTCATCCAGGAGCGCGCCCGCACGGTCGAGGATATCGATGTCTGACGGGTCGCCGCCCGCGACGGAAGCGACGAGCTCACGCTTCGCCGCCATGGATGCGTGGGCGTCCCTAGACATCCTGGATGCGCTGCTGGAGGGGCAGATGGCGTCCGTGGCCGCGGTGCGCCCGGCTCTGCGCGCCCTGTCCGAGGCCGCCGACGCCGCGGCCGAACGCTTGCAGGACGGCGGACGCCTTGCCTATGCCGGGGCCGGCACGTCCGGTCGGATCGCCGTCCAGGACGGCGCCGAGCTAACCCCCACCTTTGCCTGGCCGCGCGACCGGCTGGTGTTCCTGATGGCTGGCGGCGACTCTGCGCTGATCGAGGCGGTGGAGAACGCCGAGGACCGGGACGACCTCGCCCGGCGCGACGTGGACAGGACGGGGTTGGGTCCGTCCGATGTCATGCTGGCCCTCGCCGCCAGCGGCGCCACGCCCTACACCCTGGCCTGCCTGCAAGCGGCCCGGGCCGCCGGTGCGCTCACAATCGCCATCGCCCACAGCCCCGGGGCACCCCTGCTCGCCGCCGCCCACCACCCGATCCTGATCGAGACCGGGGCGGAGCCGATTGCCGGGTCCACCCGCATGAAGGCCGGAACCGCGCAGAAGGTGGCGCTGAACCTGTTCAGCACGGCGCTGATGGTTCGGCTCGGCCGGGTGTATCGCGGCCAGATGGTCGATATGGCCGCCCGCAACGCCAAGCTGCGCGCCCGCGCGGTCCGGATGCTACAAACCTTGTCAGGCTGCACGCCGGACGCCGCGGCGGCCGCGCTGTCGGAGGCGGACGGCACCGTCAAGACTGCCCTGCTGATCCTCCGCGGCCTGAGCCGGGCGGACGCCGACGCGCTGCTGGCCCAACACCGCGGCCAACTGCGCCCGGCGCTCGACGCCTTGTAGCCCGGCCCCTTTTTAAAGCCTAGCTTGGGTCACGAACTTGATGCTGAGATAGCCCTCGATCGCCTCCGTCCCGCCCTCGCTGCCGTAGCCGCTGTCCTTCACGCCGCCGAACGGCACTTCCGGCAGCGCCAGCCCAATGTGGTTGATCGTCACCATCCCTGCTTCCCCGGCCTGCTCCGCGCGCGCGACGGTGCCGTTTTCTTCCCC
>CAXSEX010000185.1:2128-6614 GCA_964236415.1 uncultured Acetobacteraceae bacterium
CCATCCCTGCTTCCCCGGCCTGCTCCGCGCGCGCGACGGTGCCGTTTTCTTCCCCAGTCGCCGGGTTCATCACCGGGAGCGTCTTGCCGGACGCGGCGCCCGTCCAAGCCCCGTCGATGTGCAGCAGCACGTCTGGGTAATCCATGTTCGCCTCCCTGGCCGTTTTTCCGGTTATGCGCCGAAATCACAAGGCAGCCAAAGCGGTGGCACGCTCCTTGGTTCCTCGCGGTCAAAGGGCATATCCGAGGCATGCTTGACACGATTGGCCCGCCCACGCCCGCCTTGAACCCCTGGCTGGCCGATGTAACCGCACCGCCGATCCCGGCTGCGCATGGCTGGGCTGCGCGCTACGACGGGTCGTGCGGCCCGATGCTCGATCTGTGCCAGGCCGTTCCGGGCTACCCGCCGCATCCGCAGATCCTCCAACATCTGGCCGACGCCGCCGGCGACCCGGCCTCCGCCAGGTATGGCTTGATCAACGGCGACGCCGCGTTGCGGGAAGCCTACGCCGCGCAGGTGTCCGATCTTTATGGCGGGACGGTGCGCCCGGATCAGGTCGCGATCACCGCCGGGTGCAACCAGGCGTTCTTCCTCGCCATGATGGCCATCGCCCGCGCCGGCGACACGGTGCTGCTGCCGGCGCCATGGTTCTGGAACCATCAACAGACCTGCACGATGCTGGGCATCGCCGCACGCGCCTTGCCCTGCAATGCGGATGCCGGCTTCGTGCCGGATGTGGACCGGGCGGAGGTGCTGCTCGATCCCAGCGTCCGTGCCATCGTGCTGATCACGCCGAACAACCCGACCGGCGCCGTGTATCCGCCCGACGTGATCGAGGGCTTCGCCGCCCTGTGCCGCCGCCGCGGCATTTGGCTCATCCTCGATGAGACGTATCGCGACTTCTTGCCAGACGGCCAGGAGCGCGCGCACAGCCTGTTCGCCGACCCCTGCTGGGCTGGCAGCGTCATCCAGCTTTACAGCTTCTCCAAGGCGTATTGCGTGCCGGGCCACCGCTTGGGTGCGGCCGTGGCCGGGGCGGAGGTGGTGCAGCAGTTCATGAAGGTGCTGGATTGCATGCACATCTGCCCGCAACGGGCCGGCCAAGCGGCGCTGCGCTGGGCCATCGACGCGCTTCCCGATTGGCGCGACGCCAACCGCCGCACGGTCAACGCCCGCGCCGCGGCGATGCGGCAGGCCATCCAGCGCCTGCCCGGCTGGCGCCTCGAATCGCTCGGCGCCTACTTCGCCTACGTCCGCCATCCATTCCCTGGCACGCCCGCGGCCCAGGTTGCCGAGGCGCTTGCGGTTGAGCGCGGCGCGCTGTGCCTGCCCGGCACCGCGTTCGGCCCCGGCCAGGAGCAGCACCTGCGCATCGCCTTCGCCAATACGGAAACGGATGCCATTCCACAGGTCGCCGACCGCCTGGCCGGGCTGTGCCGGGCAGCATGGCAGTAAAGCGCCTGGATTTTGGAAATGGTGGGCGGTACAGGGATTGAACCTGTGACCCTCGCGATGTCAACACGATGCTCTACCGCTGAGCTAACCGCCCATTCAGGCAGGTTAGATCAAACGGCCTCGATGACGCAAGACAGCCCGCCGGCCATATGCGTCGGATACGTGACAGATGCGGCGGCGGTGGGTTGAATGGGAACATGGACACCTCAGCCGCGCCGCAACCCCAGTTGACGATGCCGCCTTACCTGATTGTCCGTCCGGCGCGGCAGACCGCCCCGCTGGTGTTCGCGTCGCCGCACTCCGGGCAGAACTACCTGCCGGAGTTCCAGCGCGCGGCGCGGCTTGACCCGGCCGGGCTGCGCCGCAGCGAGGACAGCTTCGTCGATGAGCTGTTCGGCCTCGCGCCAGACCACGGCGCGCCGTTGATCGCCGCCACCTTCCCGCGCGCCTACTGTGACCCGAACCGGGAAGCGTGGGAGCTTGACCCTGCGATGTTCGACGACGCGCTGCCGGAGTGGGTCAACACCACCAGCGCCCGCGTGGGCGCCGGGTTGGGCACGATTGCCCGCGTCGTCGCGTCCGGGGAGGCCATCTACCGCGGCAAGCTGCGGTTCAGCGACGCGGCTGAGCGCATCCATGCCTGCTGGGAACCCTATCATCTCGGCCTGGCCGCGCTGATCGAGGCAACCCGGCAGGAGTTCGGCGCCTGCTTGCTGATCGACTGCCATTCCATGCCGGGCCAGGGCTGCGGGCGCAGCGCCCTGCCGGACGCGCCGGACTTCGTGCTCGGCGACGCCCACGGCACCACCTGCTCCCCCCGCGTGACCCGGCGGGTGGAGGCCGTGCTGACCGGGTTCGGCTACCGCGTGCGCCGCAACGACCCCTATGCCGGCGGCTACGTCACCCGGCACTACGGCCGCCCACGGGAGCGCGTGCACGCCCTGCAGATCGAGATTGCGCGCGGCCTCTACATGGATGAGGCGCGCTTCGAGCGGGCGGCCGCGTTCGGCGCGATCCGGCAGCATCTGGGCCAACTGGCCGCCGAACTCGCGGCTTCCGCGGCGGAGTTGCTGGCGGGCTGAACCCGGCGCCGCATTCACGGATTGTTCATCGGAATGCGGCACCCTGCCGGCCATGCGCATGCTGTTCCTGGCCCTACTGCTTGCCGTGCCGTCCCTCGCCCGGGCCGACCTGCCCGCGGCGCCTTTCGCCCAGTGCCGCGCGGCCATCGCGGCGGCGGAACGCTCGACCGGCGTTCCCGACCGCTTGATGCAGGCCATCGGCGCGGTGGAAAGCGGGCGCCGCGAGGCCAGCGGCTTCGTCTCGGCCTGGCCCTGGACCATCAATGCGGAGGGCGTCGGTTCCTTCTACGACAGCAAGGCGGAGGCGATGGCGGCCGTCACCGCGTTGCGGGCACGGGGCGTGCGGTCCATCGACGTGGGCTGCATGCAGGTCAACCTGATGTACCATGCCGACGCCTTTTCCTCCTTGGAGGAGGCGTTCGATCCCGGCGTCAACGCCCGCTACGCCGCCCGCTTCCTGCAAAGCCTGCAGGCGAAAACCGGGTCCTGGCCCGGCGCCGCAGCCGGATACCATTCCCTGACGCCCGAGGTCGGCGCGGACTACGGGCGGAAAGTGCTGGCCTTGTGGGCCAAGCCGGACTTCAGGCCGCCGCCCGGCGCGGACTTCCCCATCCGGCAGGCCCTGCTGCAGCCTCCGTTTCCCACCCCTACCCCTGTTCCGCCCGCCAGCACGACAATCGCGCTTGGGCCGAGCGCCCGGATCATCCCGTTGCCTCCCTCGGTCACGCCAGCGGCAGGCCTCGGCAGCGGCCATGGGCTTGACGCCTACCGTGCCGCGCCCACCCGGCTTGCGATGCGGATGGTGCCAGGACGGCTCAACACGAGTTCATGACGCGCAGCGGGTGAGACGGCGGGGCTAGATGGCAAACTTTGGATGCTGGCGCAAACCGGCGGCATGCCTGCATAGTGCGGAGACAAACAACGTTGGGGTCCATGCGCTCAACATCCTCTATGCTTGCCGTCGCCGCCGTGCTGATCGGCTTGGGGTTGGGCGCGCCGGTCCAGGCCCAAGTCCAAGCCCAAGCTCAATCGCCGGGCGGCGCCGGCGTGCCGGTCACGGTCGTGTCGCCCGTCCGGGAGGACGTGCCGGTGCTCGCCCGCGCCATCGGAACCGTGCAGGCGTTCCAGTCGGTCCTGGTGCGCGCGCGCGTGGACGGAACCCTGGACAAGGTGCTGTTCACCGAAGGGCAGCAGGTGCGGCCCGGCGACCTGCTGGCGCAGCTTGATCCCCGGCCCTACCAGGCGGCGCTGGACCAGGCCATCGCCAAGCGGGCGGCGGATGCGGCGCTGCTGGCCAACGCCCGCGGCGATCTGGTCCGCTACGCCGACCTGGCGCAGAACCAGACCGCGTCCCGGCAGCGGCTCGACCTGCAGCGCGCCAACGTCGCCCAAGCCGAGGCCAACGTCCAGGGCGGCGACGCCGCGGTCAGCGCCGCACGGCTCAACCTCGGTTTCACGGGGATCACCGCCCCATTGGAGGGCCGCGTCGGCCTGCGCCAGATCGACCCCGGCAACTACATCCGCGCCGCCGACCCGGCCAGCACCGGCATCGTGACCATCACCCAGATCCACCCCATCGCCGCGCTCTACACCCTGCCACAGGACATCCTGCCGCAGCTCCAGCAGGCGATGCGAGGAGGCAAGCTGCAGGTGATCGCCTACAGCTCGGACGACCAGACGGAGCTGAGCGTGGGCGAGCTGCTGACCATCGACAGCGCGATTGACCCCTCGACCGGCACCATCAAGCTGAAGGCGGTGTTCGCGAACGGGGATGACAGCCTGTGGCCGGGCCAGTTCGTGAACCTCCGCACCCGGCTCGATGTGCGGCGCGGCGCCCTGACGCTCCCATCTGCCGCCGTGCAGCGTGGCCCGGACGGGTTGTATGTGTTCGTGGTGAAGCCGGACAACACCGCCGCCTTGCAGCCGGTCGAGGTGGGGCAAGATGATGG
>CAXSEX010000185.1:6624-8489 GCA_964236415.1 uncultured Acetobacteraceae bacterium
ATGGACGGGCTGCCGTCATCGCCAAGGGGTTGAACGGGGGCGAGCGGGTCGTGCTGGCCGGGCAGTCCCGGCTGTTCATCGGCGCGCCCGTCGTGGCGGCCGAGCCGAGACCGGCAAGCTAGGCTGGGCAAAGGAATTATGCCTCCATGAGCATCTCAACCCCGTTCATCCGCCGCCCGGTCGCGACCTCGCTGCTGATGGCGGCCATCCTGCTGGTCGGTATTGCCGCCTATCCGCTGCTGCCGGTGGCGCACCTCACCGCCGTCGGCCACTCCGTCGCCGAATTGCGCCACGTCATCGGGTCCTATGCCTCGGTGGGTGTGCGCAACATCCTGGCCCTGCGCGGCGATCCGCCGGGGGAAGATCCCGCCGCACAGTGGACAGCGCACCCGGACGGGGTGAACTACGCCAAGGAGCTGGTCGCCCTCACCAGGTCACTGGGCGACTTCTGCGTGGGCGTGGCGGCCTTTCCCGACACGCATCCGCAGTCGCCCGATCTGGGCACCGACACCCGTCACTTCGCCGCGAAAGTGGCGGCCGGCGCGGATTACGCCATCACCCAGATGCTGTTCTCCGCGCAGGACTACATCGAGTTCCGGGACCGTTCGGCGGCGGCCGGAGCCGATGTGCCGATCCTGCCCGGCATCATGCCCGTCACCTCCTACGGCCGGCTGATGCGCATCCTGCAACTCTCCGGTCAGCGGGCTCCGGTCGAGCTGGCGAAGCGACTGCAGGCCGTCCAGGGCGACGCCGCCGCGGGCCGGGAGATCGGCATGACCCACGCCATCGAGATGTCCGGGCAGCTGCTCGCCGCCGGCGCCCCCGGGCTGCACTTCTACACGTTCAACCGATCCAAGGCGACGCTGGAGGTACTCGGCGCACTCGGCCTGGCGCGGGTACCGGCCCTGCAGACCTGACGCCACCTGCGCACGGGAGGAGAAGATGGACCTCGACACCGTGCAGCGAGCGTTCGGAATCTCCTCGCTGGTAGTGATCGGCGCGCTCGTCGCCATCCGGCTGTCCCGGCGCCTGGGTCTGCCTTCGCTGCTGCTGTACCTGGGCATCGGCATCCTGCTGGGCAACGGGGGCCTGGGGATCGAGTTCTCCGACACGGTCCTGACCGAACAGCTCGGGCTCGCGGCGCTGGTCTTCATCCTCGCCGAGGGCGGGTTGACCACCAGGTGGTCCGACATCCGTCCGTCACTTCCACTGGGCGCCGCGCTGTCCACGGTGTCCGTCCTGGTCAGCATCGGCGTCGCCGGAGCCGGCGTGCATTTGCTGCTCGGTTCCGCGCTGGGCCTGGACTGGCGGACCTGTCTGCTGTGGGGAGCCGTGCTGTCCAGTACCGATGCCGCAGCCGTGTTCTCGGTGCTCCGCGGCGTCGGGGTCAAACCTCGGCTGGCGGCCGCGCTGGAACTGGAATCCGGCCTCAATGACGCCCCGGTCGTGCTCGTGGTGCTCCTGCTGTCCGGCACCGGCGCGCTGAGCTGGACCGACCCGCTGTTGGTGGTCTACGAGCTGATCGCCGGGGCGGCCGTGGGCGTGGCGGTGGGTTTCGCCGGCGGCTGGAGCCTGCGCCGGGGTGCGCTGCCGGCAGCGGGGCTGTATCCCCTCGCCACCCTGGCGCTGGTCGGCGGCGCCTACGCGGCGGGGCAGTACCTGCACGCCTCCGGGTTTCTGGCCACCTATGTCGCCGCGGTCATCCTGGGGAATTCCCATGTGCCACACCGGGCCTCGACGCTCTCGTTCGCCGAGGGCTTCGGCTGGATCGCCCAGATCGGGCTGTTCGTGCTGCTCGGCCTGTACGTCAACCCGTTCGATCTGCCGGCGGCGGTGCTCCCCGGCGCCGCGATCGGTCTGCTCGT
>CAXSEX010000186.1:0-8468 GCA_964236415.1 uncultured Acetobacteraceae bacterium
CCGGCGTGCCTGGACGGCGACCCCGCCAGCGTCGTCGTGTCCGAAGGCCATACTGCGTCGTGCTGGCGCGCAGGCGAGGCGGCGGCGCTGCGCGCCGACGCGCGGGTGCCCGAGGCCTGGCAATGACGGCCCCGCTGGTCGAGGCGGCGACCCTGGCGAAGCACTTCCCGGTGCGCCGCACCCTGCGTCAGGCGGTGGGCCGCCAAAGGCCCGCGGTGCGCGCCGTGGACGGCGTCGATTTCTGCCTCCACCCCGGCGAGAGCGTCGGCCTGGTTGGCGAGTCCGGCAGCGGCAAGACCACCGTCGGGCGCCTGCTGCTGAAGCTGGCCGAGCCGAGCGCCGGCGCCGTGACGTTCGGCGGCGAGCCGCTGGGCACGCTGGACGGCACCCGCCTGCGGCGGTTCCGGCAGCAGGCGCAACTGGTGTTCCAGAACCCGTTCGACGCGATCAACCCCCGCTTCACCGTCCGCCGGGCCTTGGCCGAGCCGCTGGTCAACACCCGCGTGCCGCGGGCGGAGCATGAGGCGCGGATCGTGGACGCCCTGCGCCTGGTGCATCTGGGGGAGCCGCAGCACTGGCTGGACCGGCGCCCGGCCGAGCTGTCCGGCGGGCAGCTGCAACGTGTCGTGCTGGCGCGCGCCCTGGTGGTGCGCCCGGCGTTCCTGGTGGCCGACGAGCCGGTGTCGATGCTGGACGTGAGCGTGCGCGCCGGCATCCTGAACCTCCTGCGCGAGCTGCACGGCCGGCTGGGGCTGACGGCGCTGTACATCTCCCACGACCTCACGCTGGTGAGATACGTGTGCGAGCGGACGATGGTCATGTACCTTGGCAAGGTCGTGGAGGACGGCCCCACCGAAGCCGTCGTGGCCCGGCCGGGCCATCCCTATACCCAGGCCCTGATCAAGGCCGTGCCCCGGCCCCACGCGGACCAGCCGCGCGACGGCCTGCCGATCAGCGGCGGCCCGGGCGATCCCGTGAACCCGCCGTCCGGCTGCCGCCTCCGCGACCGCTGCCCTTACGTGTTCGGCCGCTGCGGGGCAGAAGTGCCGGAGTTGACCGAGATCGCGCCGGGCCACCGCGCGGCATGCCACCTGCACGGGCGCATCCAGCCTCCCGCCGCCCGAACCCTTGTCGGAGATCCCGCATGAACACCCAAGCCCCGGAAGCGGCCATCACCGCCTGGCTCGCGACCCAGCAGGACGCGATGACCGCCTTGCTGCGGGAGATGGTGGACATCGACAGCGGCAGCTACGACAAGCCCGGCATCGACGCGGTGGGCGCCGTGGCCGAGCGGTTCCTCCAGCAGCACGGCATCCCGGTCGAGCGCCTGCCGCAAAGCCGGCACGGCGACTGCCTGCGCGCCGCCGTGCCGTGGGACGGCCCGCGGCGCAACGGCCCCGACAACATCGTCCTGATGGGCCATCGGGACACGGTGTTCCCGTCCGGCGAGGCCGGGCGCCGCCCCTTCGCCATCCGGGACGGCGTCGCCTATGGCCCGGGTGTTGCCGACATGAAGGCCGGGCTGGTGATGAACTGCTTCGTGCTCGCCGCCTTTGCCCGGTTCGGCGGCAGCCCGGCGCCGCTCGTCGGCCTGTTCACCGGGGACGAGGAGATCGGCAGCCCCGAAGGCCGCCCCGTCATCGAGAACGAGGCCCGGCACGCCCGCGCCGTGTTCAACAGCGAGCCTGGCCGCGCCACCGGCAACGTCGTGACCGGCCGCAAGGGGGGCGTGTTCATGGCCATGCACGTCACCGGCAAGGCCGCGCATTCCGGCGGCGCCTTCACGGACGGCATCAGCGCCATCGGCGAGCTGGCGCACAAGATCACGGCCATCCATGCGCTGACCGACCTCGGCCGCGGCGTCACCCTCAACGTCGGCCTGATCAGCGGCGGGCAAAGCGTCAACACCGTGGCGCCCTGGGCCGAAGGGCAGATCGACCTGCGCTACGTGGAGCCTGCGGACCGCGCCGACATCATGGCGCGGATCGGCGCCATCATCGACCGCAGCACGATCCCCGGCACGGCGGCCCGGCTGACGATCAAGGGCGAGTTCATGCCCTTGGTGCAGACCGACGCCGCCCGGCGCCTGTTCGACCTGTATGTGGACAGCGCCGCCGCCAGCGGGTTGGCCATCGAGGGCGAGTTCTCCGGCGGCTGCGCCGACAGCGGCTTCACCGCAGGCGTCGGCACGCCGACACTCTGCTCAGTGGGGCCGGTCGGCGGGAAGGCGCACAGCCCGGACGAGTTCCTCATGCTGAATAGCCTTGTGCCCCGCGCGCAGGCCTGCGTGCGGGCAATCCTGCATCTCGAAAAGGCAGGGTTGTAAGCAAGCGGCCAGGGTGGCGGCGTTTCTCCGCCCTTGCCGGATACTACAACCTCCGCCAAGGCAGATGAATGCGGTGATCCCACGATGATCTAATCAAGACGGTTCTTGACACTAACCAACTTGATGTCTGTTTGTCTGGCCTCCATACGATCCATGACACCCTCTGGGCATTGTCATGGTCAAACCTGTCCAGTCGCGACGCCGCGTGATCCTGCCCACGATCCCGACCGAGGCGCTCTCGACGCGGCTGGGCTGCACGGCATCGCTGGTGCGCTCCAAGCTCTACTGGCGCTTCGCCCGCCCCGGAAGCTTCCGGCGGCGCTTCGAGCAGGCCGTGGCCCACATGTCGCAGGGCATCTGCCTTTATGACGCGCAGGACCGGCTGCAGCTGGTCAATGAGCAGTTCTGCCGAATTTACAATCAACCGATGGACACGCTGCGTATCGGAATGTCCTTCAGGGACATGCTGGCCAACAGCATCGCCGTCGGCAACTATCCCGGTCAGACGACGGATCAAGTATTTCGCAAGCGGAAGGCTTTCATAGACCTGCGGCAGCCTGGCACGTTCATGCAGGAATTGGGCAACGGGCGGTTGGTCGCCATCTCGCACCAGCCGCTCCTGGATGGCGGTTGGGTCGCGACCTATGAGGACATCACCGAGCGCCGGCGCGCGGAGATGCAGATCAAGCACATGGCGGAGCACGACGCGCTGACGCAGCTCCCGAACCGGGTGCTCTTTGGCGAGCGCCTGCAGCACGAGCTGGCCGCCGTCCAGCAAGGCGGCTCCTGCACCCTGGTCTGCCTCGACCTCGACGGGTTCAAGCTGGTGAACGACAGGCTGGGCCACGCGGCAGGAGACGTGCTGCTGCGCCAGGTCGCGGACCGGCTGCGGATGAACTCGCGCGACGACGACATGCCCGCCCGCCTGGGCGGCGACGAGTTCGCAATCCTGCTGCCGAAGACCGGGCCTGCGGAGGCGTTGGCCATCGCGGGGCGCATCGGCGACGCATTGCGGTGCGAGTACGATCTGGGCACGTCCGGGCTGGCAGGCGTCGGCGTCAGCATCGGTGTCGCGTGCGCGCCCGATCACGCCGATGCGGTGGACACGCTGATGTCCCACGCGGACAGCGCGCTCTATGTGGCGAAGCACGCCGGCCTCGCCATCCCGCACCTGTACGGCGCCCGGCCGCCGCGCGACCCGATCCACAGTCGCGTGGCGGCCGCCAAGCCTTGCGGCCCAGGGGACCTGAGCGACGGCCTCGGTCCCTTCCGCACGGCTGCGTCGATGGTCAGCGACCTGCGCATCGCACTTCAATCGGGGCGGCTGCACCTTGAGTACCAGCCCATCTGCGACTGCGCCACGACGGACGTTGTCGCCTATGAGGCGCTGCTGAGGTGGAGCGACCCCATCCGCGGCAATGTTCCCCCTTCGGAGTTCATTCCTGCAGCGGAGGACAGCGGCTTCATCGTGCCATTGAGTGACTGGGTGCTCCGCCAAGCCTGCGCCGAGGCGGCGCGCTGGGGCGGCCCGGCCCAAGTCAGCGTGAACCTTTCGCCTCTCAACTTCAGCCAGCCGGACCTGGTCGCGACGATCGGCTCGATCCTCATCGAGACTGGTCTCCCTCCGGCGTGTTTGGTCATCGAGATGACTAAGGGTTTACTGCTGGACCGGTCCCCAGTGGTCCAGGGCACGATACAAGACCTGCGGGCGCTTGGGGTTGAGCTCTGGCTGGATGATTTCGGGACCGGCTACGCCAATTTCGCCACCCTTCGTTCTGCACCGTTCAGCTCCATCAAGATTGACCGGTCTTTCCTGGCCGAAGGCCCAGACGGAGCGACGATCCTGGGCGCCATGATCAGCTTCGGGAAAGTCTGCGGCCTTAAGGTGGTCATGGAAGGCGTGGAAACAGCGGAACAGCTCGACCTGCTGCGCACTTTCGGCTGTGATCGCATACAGGGCTATCTGCTTGGGCGCCCAGTCAGGGCCGAACAGCTGAAATCCTTGAGGGAGGCTTTGAGGTAGTATCCCCGCAGGGTGGATGACGTGCCTCGCCGATCCTTGCAGTGCGACGGGGGCAGCAGCGGTGATGTCAAATTCCTGGAAGCATGACCTGCCGCGGTTTCCAAACGGCTGCTGACGAGGTCGGCCAGCACGTGCAGCAGCCCCGCCTTGATCAGGGCCGGGAGGCGCGAGTTTCCCTCTTGCATGAAGCGCTCCAGGGCATCGAGGCAGCCGTCGAGTTCGCTGAAGGGCGGCGGCACGAACAAGGCGTTGCCGAACCGAGCGTGGTGCCGTGGTAGCTCCGCCGCCGTGCGATGAAGCGGCTGCGCCACGGCTCCCATCGCCTCCGACCCGACCGACACGAAGAAGGCCCAGGCAAGGCCGCCGGATCCGTGGCCCACAAGCTCGTCCGCCAGGGCCTGCGCAGGTTCGGAGGAGAAGAAGCCGCAATGGGCATGGTGCAAACGTTGCGTTGGAGGGAGCGCAGATGCAACGCTTGTTCCATCGACGCGCGGACACGGCGCCGGCACTGCGGTCAGGAGGATCGGATGTCCTTGTCTTTCGAGCACGAAGCGTCGGACGAGAAAGCGCCCGGCCGTGACGGCAGGCCGATGCGGGCGAACAGCGACATCGCCAGCGCGGTCGCCGAGGCCCGGGCCGCCTACGCCGCACGGCGGCCGCGCAGCCAGGCGCTGCACGAGCGGGCACGGGCGGTGATGCCCGGCGGCAACACCCGTTCCGTCCTGTCCTACAGCCCTTTCCCGACGGCGATGGCGCGCGGCGAGGGTTGCCGGCTTTGGGACGTGGACGGGCACGAGTACCTGGACCTGTGCGGCGAGTACACCGCCGGGCTGTTCGGGCATTCAGAGGGCCGCATCCAGGCCGCGGTCGTGGCGGCGCTCGGCCGCGGCCTGAACCTGTCGGCGGTGGGCGAGGCGGAGGTCGAGCTGGCCCGCATCCTGTGCGCCCGCTTCCCTTCGATGGAGCTGGTCCGGTTCGCCAACAGCGGCACCGAGGCCAACCTGATGGCGCTGACGGCCGCCCGGGCCTTCACTGCGCGGCCCAAGGTGCTGGCCTTCCGCGGCGGCTACCACGGCGGCGTGCTGACCTTCCCGGTGGCGGGCGTGAGCGCCGTGACCGCGCCGTTCCCCTTCGTGATGGCCGACTACAACGACGCGGCCGGCGCGCAGGCCCTGATCCGCGGACACGCGGCGGAGCTGGCGGCGGTGATCGTCGAGCCGATGCTGGGCAGCGGCGGCTGCATCCCCGCCCAGCCCGGTTTCCTGGCGGCGCTGCGGGAGGCGGCGTCCGAGGCGGGCGCGCTGCTGGTGTTCGACGAGGTGATGACGTCCCGCATGAGCGCCGGCGGGCAGCAGGCGCGGGCCGGGGTCGTGCCGGACCTCACCACGCTCGGCAAGTACGTGGCGGGCGGCATGAGCTTCGGCGGGTTCGGCGGCCGGGCCGATGTCATGGGCCTGTTCGCGGGCGCGCTGCCCCATGCCGGGACGTTCAACAACAACGTGCTGTCCATGGCGGCGGGTCGGGTCGCGATGGGGGAGATCTTCACGGCCGAGGCGGCGGAGGGCTTGTTCCGGCGAGGCGAGGCCATGCGGGCGGCGCTGAACGCGGCCTGTGCGGAGGCCGGGGTGCCGATGCACTTCACCGGGCTTGGCTCCATGGCGGCGCCGCAGTTCCGCCGCGGCCCGGTCGTGCGGCCATCCGAACCGACGCCGGAGGAGGAGGGGCTGCGCGAGCTGTTCTTCTTCGACATGCTGGCCGCCGGCCTCTACCTCGCACGGCGGGGGATGGTCGCGCTGAGCCTGCCGGTCGCGCCGGCCGACCTCGACCGCTTCGTGGCGGCGGCCGCGGAGTTCGTGCAGGGCCGGGGGGCGCTGCTGCGCCGCACCCTTTCGGCGGAGGGCTGACGGTGCTGGTTGTCAGGCCGCGCAAACGCGCTTCACTGCATCCGCAGGCCCGGCATCCGCAGCAAGCCGTCCGGGGACGGCGTCAGTCCCTGGAGCTGGGCGGTATGCGCCCAGAGCCACGTCATATGGAACAGGATCAGAAAGGGCCGGTCCGCGAGTTAGGCGCTCGCCGCCTGCCGGTAAAGCGCCTGCCGCTCCTTTGTGTCCGTCACGGCCCGCGCCCGTGCGAGCAGCCCGTCGAAGGACGGCACGCAGTACTTGCCCCAGTTCTGGAAGCCGTCGCACGCCAGGAACAACGACACGTTGGCATCGGGGTCGGCCCGGCTTGACGCAGCAGGGCCTTCGCTGCTGCGGCGTTTCGCGGCGGAACAGGGTGGTCCGGGTTCCAGTACTGCGTGTCCGGCGCCTGCGCCTGGTTGGCCGGAACATACTGCCCGTTCATCACGACCACATCAGGATGGGTCAGTTCAGCATCTCACCGATCCCGGCACCAACACCCGCGCGATGCAGACGGCCGAAAGCCTCACCCCTTCTTCACACCATAGAATTGCGGGAAGCCGTCGGGGATGCCGCTGATCGCCTTCCGGAACGCAGTCGGCTGGTAGTACATGCCCAGCGGCGCGTAGGGCACGTCCAGCATCGCCTGCGCCTGGATCTCGCGCGCGGCGCGCTGCTGGGCACCCAGGTCCGGCGCGTCGAACCAGGACAGCCGCAGCGCCTCCGTCTTCGGCAGGTCGGGCCAGCCGAACCACGCCTTCAGCCCGTTGGACCGCAGCGCCAGGTGCGACGCCGGGCTGAGATTGTTGGTGCCGCCCAGGAAGGTGAAGAAGATGTTCCAGCCCCCCTTGTCCGGCGGCTCCCGGCTCGCGCGGCGCTGCACCACCGTGCCCCAGTCCAGCGACTGGTAGTCCACGTTGAAGCCGATGCGCTTCAGCAGATCGCTGCCGACCTCCGCCATCGCGTTGATGGTCGGGAAATCCGACGCGGCCAGCACGGTGACTTGCTCGCCCTTGTAGCCCGCCGCCGCCAGCGCCCGTTTCAGCCTCGCCAGGTCGGCGCTGCCCTTCATGGCAGCCAGCCCGGCGTCGCTCGCCATCGGCGTGTCGTTGGCGAACACCCCGTTCGGCACCTTGATGAGCGTGGGGTCCGCGCCGGCCACAGCGTCCATCACGTCCTGCTGGTTGACGGCGGACAGCACGACCCGGCGGACCGCCGGGTTGTCGAACGGCGGATACAGTTGGTTGAACCGCATGCAGCCCATCTCGCCGGTGGCGTCCTTCACCACGACCGTGATGTCCCGGTTGCGCTTGAGCTGCGGCACCAGGTCGATGCCGGGGTTCTCCCACCAGTCGAACTCCCCGGCGCCGAGGGCCGCCGCCGCCGTGGCCTGGTCCGGCACGACGGTCCAGACGACGCGGTCCACATGGGCGACCTTCGGGCCGGCGGTGTAGCTCGGCACCCCGTCCAGCCGCGGCACGTAGCCGGCGAACCTCTCATACACGACACGCGAGCCCGAGACGCGCTCGTCGGCGACGAAACGGAACGGGCCGCTGCCGACCATCTCGGTGACTTGTTGGTAAGGGTCGGTCTTCGCCAGCCGCTCCGGCATGATCGCCGCCATGTTCGCCGCGGTCGCCAGCGCGTCGGGCAGCAGGCCGAACGGCTTGCTCAGGCGGAACCGAACAGTCTTGTCGGTGGGCGCCGACAGCTCCTCGGTGGCCGCGAACAGCACGCCGCCGAAGGCATCGCGCTTGCCCTACCGCGTCAGGCTGGCCACCACGTCGCGCCCCAGCACGGGCGTGCCGTCGTGGAAGCGCAGGCCGTCGCGCAGGGTCAGGTCCCACTGCTTGCCGTCGGCGCTGACTGTGGCGCCGGCCACCATCTGCGGCTTGGCGGCGAACTGGGCGTCAACGCCGTAGAGGCTGTCGAACACCGCGTGGGCGTGGTTGCGGCTGACGTCGGAGGTGGACCAGATCGGGTCCAGGTTCGCGAGGTCGGCCTGCGGCACGAAGTTGAGGGTCGCCTGGCCCTCGGCCCGCACGATCCGAGGGGCGGCGAGCGCCGCGGCGCCGGACAGGGCGGATCGCAGGACGGCGCGGCGCTTCATGCGGGAAACTCCTTGCAACGGGGGCTAGGCCCCTTGGTCTCCTGCAACCCCCGTGCCGTCTGCAACCCCCATGCCGTCTGCAACCCCCATGCCGTCTGCAACCCCCAT
>CAXSEX010000187.1:0-8417 GCA_964236415.1 uncultured Acetobacteraceae bacterium
TGCCAAAAGACCGCTCAGAAGCTCGCAAATCGCGCGATTTTCCGCAGCCTGCTAGGCGTCGCCGCCGCTGCTTCGGCTGGGTGCTTCGCCATCCAATGCCGGGCGATCTCGACCCGGCGGCACACCCAAACCCGCTCGTGCCCGGTCACGTAGTCCATGAAGCGGCCCAGCGCGGCGGCACGGCCAGGGCGGCCGGTCAGGCGGCAGTGCAGGCCGACCGACATCATCTTCGGCTCGTCGGCGCCCTCCTGGTAGAGCTGGTCGAACGCCGCCTTGAGATACGTGAAGAAATCCTCCCCCGACATCCAGCCCGGCGCCGTCGCGAACTTGAAATCGTTGGTGTCGAGGGCATACGGCACGATCAGCCGCGGCTTGCCGGCCACGGGCGTCCAATACGGCAGGTCGTCGTTGTAGCTGTCGGAGTCGTAAAGCGTCTCCGTTTCCTCCATCACCAGCCGCCGGGTGTTCTCGCTGTAGCGGCCGGTATACCAGCCGAGCGGCGGGCTGCCGGTGATCTCCTGGATTGCTTGCACCGTGCGCCGGATGTCATCCCGCTCCTGCGCTTCCGCCATGCCGGCGTAGTCGATCCAGCGCCATGAGTGGCTCGCCACCTCGTGCCCGGCCTCGGCCATGGCGCGGCCGGCGTCGGGATTGCGGGCCAGGGCGAGGCCCACGGCCCAGCAGGTGAACGGCAGGCCGCGCTCCCCGAACAGCCGCAGGATGCGCCAGAAGCCGGCGCGGCTGCCGTACTCGAAATGGTCCTCGACGCTGAGGCTGCGGCCGGGTTTGGGCGCCAGGCCGACCATCTCGGGCGTCAGGTAGGTTTCGGCGTGCGGGTCGCCGTCCGCCACGCTGCGCTCGCCGCCTTCCTCGTAGTTCAGCACGAAGCTGACGGCGACCCGGGCATGGCCGGGCCAGGCGGCGTGCGGGCGTGTCCGTCCATAGCCGACCAGGTCGCGCGGGCGGGGATCGGTCATCGGTATGCCTCCTGGGTGGGGCTGGGCGGCTGTTGCAGTTCTGCTGCGGGGCGCGTCGGGCGGTGGAAAGCGTGCAAGGACCGTTGCGCGGCGTCCTGGTCCAGCCCTTGGGTAGTGAACACGATGCGGGAGCCGCGCTCCGCGTCCGGCCAGTCCGGCAGGTGCTCCGGGGCGTGGGTGACGTGCTGCACCGCGTGGACCGCGACCGGCGTTTCGCTGTGCTCGACATCGAGGATGCCCTTCGCACGCAGCAGCCGTGGATGCCGCCCCCGGCCTCCACCACCGCACGCATCTGGTCGGGAAAGGTCTCGATGGAGTGCCCCGGGGTGAACCAGGTGGTCTTGATGCCGAAACGCTCGAACAATTTCACCAGCCGCAAGCTGCCGACCTCGCCGGCAAGCAGCCCACGCGAAATATCGTCCGGGCTGTCCTCGCCCTCCATGAAAATTAAGCCAACCAGCCACCGCGTCCACATCCACCCCAAGCGAGCAAAAAATCTCCTTGGCCATCGCGTCCCCTTTCCTGTGGCTGTCCCCCACGGCGGCACAGGCCCGGCCGCGAGGTCATGCGGCCCCGCTCAAGGCAATGCCGCCGCGATCCGCGGCCCGCATGGTATGCACGTGCATGAAGTAGCATGAGCCGTCCGGGTCCCGCTTCCCAATGGCGTGCACGACGTTCTCGTGTTCGGTCACGGGTTCCCACAGCCGCTTGCGCCGCGTCAGCGGCAGACGCTGGCTTTCCAGCAGCACGGAGCCGTGGCTGCCATTGAAAGCCGAAATCGAGATGGGAACCGGCCACCGGGTCCTTGAAGTTTTGCACGAGAGCGGCAAACTCGGCCGATGATACGCGGCCTGCTGGAAACCGCCACGGCTGCCGGCGCGGCGACGCTGGCTGGGCTGTTGGGCGCCGCGCGGGCGCAACCCGCCAGCAAGACCCTGGTGATCGCGGCGCCAGCGACGCCGCAGGGCCTCGACATGGAATACGACATCAGCCTTGGGTCCATCGACGCGATGGGCGGCTTGTATGACGGGCTGCTCGCCTACGTGACGATGCCGGACCCGGACCCGGACCCGGACGCGCCAGGCGTCATGCGGGAGGCGTGAGCCTCGACAAGCTTCCGGCCGGCGTCTTCTATGAGAATGTCACGAGGCGGCAGAAGCCGGTCATCTTCCACCTGGACTCGCCCCGGACCCCGGACCCCGGACGCCGGCTACGCCACGTCGCTGTATCTCAATGACAAAAGCTATCTCGACCCACGGCGTCCAGGCGCGCGTTCACCGCGGATGTCAGCATGGAACAGGAAGTCTATGCCGCGATATCGGCCGCGGAGGCCGCGCTCGGGCGCATCGACGTGCGTGTCAACAATCCGGGGATCATCACCAAGGCGCCGCTGGCGGACATGCCTGTGCCCGTGTGGGAGAGATGATCGCCGTCAATCTTCGCAGCGTGTTCCTGTGCAGCAAGGCCGTGCTGCCAGGCATGGCGCGCCGAGGCTTCGGACGCATCATCAACATCAGCTCGCAGCTCGGCTGCAAGGGCGCCCCGAACATGGCGCATTACGCGGCGGCCAAGGCGGCCATCATCGGCTTCACCCGCTCCCTGGCACGCGAGGCCGTGCAGGACGGGATCAACGTCAACGCGATCTGCCCGGGCGCCATCGCGACCGATTTGGGAGAAGGCATTCCGTCCGGCCTGCGGGCACGGCGCCTGGCCGGGATCCCTCTGGGCCGGTTTGGCGCAATCGGAGAAATCGCCCCCACCGCAGTGCTGCTTACCTCCAGCGAGGGTGATTGCTATCCGAACTTCATCCCCTTGGGGCCGGCGTCCGTGCGCAAGATCGCCTGCATGATGGAGCCTCGGCCATTTGATGCGGTCCACAGGGTGTTCTGCGATCGCCCGATCGCGACGGGTGCCGAGGACGCGCCCACCTGCCCGATCAAGCGCCACTTGCACCGGCTAAACCAGCCAGCCGGTTGAGCGAGGGAGTCGGCCCCTGGTGCCTCAGCCTGGTGGCTTCATGGCTTCAAGCGCACGCACTTCAGTGCGGTGCCAGCCTTCCTCATGCCGTTGCCAATAGGCTTGCTTCAACGCCGATGACACCGGGCCTGGCCGGTCGTTGCCCAGAATGCGTCCGCCTACACGCGACACCGGCATCACGCCTCCGGCTGTCGTGGCGGCGAACACCTCGTCCGCGTCCTCCAGCACCGCGCGCGGGACCGGCGCCACCGCAGCCTCAATCTCCAGGGCCTCGCAGAGTTCCAGCACGGACCGCCGGGTGATGCCATGCAGGCTGCCGCGGTCG
The DNA here is from genome assembly GCA_964236415.1 of uncultured Acetobacteraceae bacterium. Lineage (GTDB taxonomy): Bacteria > Pseudomonadota > Alphaproteobacteria > Acetobacterales > Acetobacteraceae > CAHJXG01. Next base: position 3,280 of record CAXSEX010000187.1, read on the forward strand.
GGCGTCAGCACGCGGCCATCCTTGACCAGGAACAGGTTGAACCCTGGACCTTCCGTCACGAAGCCTTGGGCGTCGCACAGGATCGCCGTGTCGTACCCGTGGTCGTGCGCTTCGAACAGGCCGGAGGTCAGGTCGCTCCATTGGTAGTTCTTTACCGTGGGGTTCACGGATGCGTCCGGCACGCGCGGCGTGCTCGCGATCCAAAGGTGCGCGCCCCGCTCCTGCACGTCCTTGGGAATGACGTCGATCCATGGGATGGCATAGGCAATCAGGTGGTTCTCGCAATCCTCTGGCCGTCGCGACCCGGCGGCCCGCGGCCGGCCGCGAAGCGCCGCCATGGCGACGTAGGCATCCGCCAGGCCAGACAGCTCCACGCAGCGATGCAGGACCGTTTCGATGTCCGCCCGGCCTTCCCGCGGGCGCAGCCGGCGTGCCTGCATCGACTGCATGAACCGGTCCAGATGGTCGTCCAGCCGGAAGAACCCGCGCCGGAAAACATGCACCACGTCGTACACCGCATCCGACCGGGTGAACCCCCAGTCGGTGACGGGGATGCTCGCCTCCTCCATGGGAACATAACGGCCGCGGACGTAGGCAGCGCCGTTTGCGAAATTCAGAGTGTCCATGAGCATGGGGGCCTTACCAATCCAGCAGAAATGCCTCAACCACTTCTAATTTGCTCTCGGGCCATGGTGATACGCTTGTCCGGTCGTCAGGCTCCCCGGTGCTTTTGGCGTCACCACAGGGTGTTCGACTCCGGCCTCGCGCATGGCGTCCCACTGGCTGCACCAAAAACTCCAGAGGTGGGCATCGGCACAGCCAGCCAAAAGCCAGGTCAGATCAACTCAGGGTGGTTGTGGAAACTGCGTCTTAGGGTCGTTGAAGCTGCTTCCCTGGCCTGGCCAGGCGCCACGGCCAGGCGAACTCACGGCCCTGGGTGAGGCCCATCGGACGGAAGATCATGATCAGCGCGAGCACAAGGCCCAGGCCGATCTCCTGGCTGCCGGGCGGCAGCGTGACGCGGCTGCCGCCAACCGTTACGCCCTGCTCCAAGGTGCGCAGCGCCTGCACGACAACCGTGACAACGATAACGCCGACCACCGCGCCGGACAGGCTTCCCAGGCCGCCCACGACCAGCATCGCCAACGTCACGAACGACAGCGTGAGATAGAACGTGTCGGCGGTGAGCACGCCAAGGAAATGGCCCCACAGCGCGCCGCCCGTCCCCACGATCCCGGCGCTGATGACGAAGGCCACCAGGCGCACCCGGACGATGTTGACCGCCGAGGCCTTGGCCGCGACCTCGTCATCGCGTGAGGCGCGCAGCATCAGCCCGATGTGGGACACCTGGAACCAGTGCGCCGCCAGGATGGCCGCCGCCGCGAAGCCGAACGCCAGCCCGGGACCGATCACGGTGGGGATGCCGATGATCGAGCTGGTGCCGCCCGTCACCGAGTCCCAGTTCGAGTAGACGCTGTTCACGATCATCAGGAAGGCGAACGTGGCGATGGACGCGGCGATGCCTGACAGCCGCATGATGGCAGCGCCCAAGATCAACGCCACCATCGCAGCCAGCAGACCGCCTCCCAGCAGCGCGAGCGGCACCGGATAAGCGTTCTCCTGAAGCGCCTCCGGCAGGCCGGTGAGCATGATGCCCTTCCAGTCCGGGTCAACCGTCGCCCAGGCGGCCGCGTAGGCGCCGACGCACATGAAGCCGACGTGGCCGAAGGAGATCACCCCGGAATTGCCGACGAACACCCAGATGCCGACCACCACGACCATGCGGATCAGCATCTCGGTCAACGAGGTCTGCCACTGCTCGCCGCCAAGCACTGCCAGCAGCGTCACGGCGCCGACGATGGCGATGAGCAGCAGCGGCGTGCCAAGGCCGCGCTGGTGCTGCGCGGAGGCCGCCCCGGCGGCAAGGGACGCGGCCGGCGCGGCTTGGGCCACGGTATCCAACGCCATGCCCTTGTCCAATATCAGACCCTCTCGACCACGGTGCGGCTGGGGATCAGCCCCGCGGGACGCACCAGCAGCACCAGGATGACGAACGCGAACGCGAAGGCGTCGCGGAACACCCGAAGCTCGGGCGGCAGGTAGGCTTGCAGCATCGTCACGACGAAACCCACGAGGAAACCGCCGGCGACGGCGCCGGGCAGGCTGCCCATGCCGCCCACCACGACGGCCACGAAGGCGAACAGCGCCAGCGGCACCCCCATGACGTTGCTCAGCGACCCCGTCTGCGCCAGGAACAGCAGCGACACCGCCGCCGCCAGGACGCCGCTGATGGCAAACGCCAGGCCGATGACGAAATTGCCGCGCACGCCGAGATATTGGGCCATGCGGAAGTTCTCCGCCGCCGCCCGCATCTGCACGCCCCACGGCGTGCGGCGCAGAAACAGCGTGAGGCCGACCATCAAGACCAGCGTGGCGCAGATGGTCACGAGCTGCAGCACCGGCACGCGCAGGCCGGCAAGCTGCACCTGGGTCGCCAGTCCCGGCCAAAGGTTCGCCGCCTTCGGCCGCGAGCCATAGGCCATGAGCACGCCGTTTTGGATGATGTAGCTGACCGCGAACGACGCGATCATCAGCGTGGGCGCATTCGAGCCGCGCAGGGGACGGAACACGGCGATGTCAGTCAGCAAGGCGACCGCGATGACGATGGCGGCAATGGCCGGGATGACCAGCGCCCACGGCCACGCGCCGATGAGCATCTGCGACATCACGTCCGCCGACGGCACGATCAGGGCATAAGCGCCGAGCGTGATGAAGTCGCCATGCGCGAAGTTCACCAGCCGCAGGATGCCGAACAGCAAACCGATGCCGAGCGCCACCAACGCATACAGGCTGCCCAGGCTGAGGGCGTCGATCAGGTTCTGCAGGAAGCCGATCAAGCCGCCGTCTCCGTTTCCGGTGCGGCGAAGCCGAAATAGGCCGCCTTGATCGCGGCCCCGTCGCCGAGGTCGGCCGCCGCGCCGTGCAGTTGGATGGCGCCGTTGCGGATGACGTAGACGCGGTCGGCGTGCCGGAGGACGCGGTGCGAACTCTGCTCGTTGATCAGCAGGGTCAGGCCTTCGCGCTCGCGAAGCGACAGCAGGATCTCGTAAACCTGGTCGATGATGCGCGGCGCGAGGCCCAGCGACGGCTCGTCGACCATCACCAGCTTCGGCTGGGTCATCAGGGCGCGGCCAATTGCCAGCATCTGCTGCTCGCCGCCGGAGAGCCGTCCCGCCTGGCCGCGCCAGCGTTCCTTGAGGCGCGGGAAGTATCCTGCCACCCGCTCCATGGCCGCAGCGCTGGCCCGCGCGTCGCCGCAGAGATAGCCGCCGACCTTCAGGTTCTCCTCCACCGTCAGGGTGCCGAACACCTGCCGCCCTTCCGGCACCATCGACAAGCCCAGCCGGGCGATGCGCTCCGGCTTGCGCATCGGCAGCTCGGCGCCTTGAAAGCGGATGGAACCCGCATCGCGGGCGATGCCGCCGGCGATGGCGTTCATCATCGTGGACTTGCCAGCGCCGTTGGGACCGATCAGGCAGACCACCTCGCCGGGCCAGACTTCCAGCGACAGGCGGCGCAGCGCGACGAGCCGCCCGTAGCTGACCTGCACGTCGCGCAGTTCCAGCATGGCGGCGTCCCCAGCGGGGCCGTTCACGTTTCCATTCCCAGGTAGGCCGCGATTACGGCCGGGTTGCCCTGGATCTCGGCAGGCGTCCCCTCGGCGAGGGTGCGGCCTCCGTCCAGCACGTGGACGCGGTCGCTGACGCCCATGATCACCCGCATGTTGTGCTCGATCAGCAGCACGCCGCAGTTGAAGCGGCGCGGGATCGAGGCGATCCACTCCGCCAAGTCCTCGCATTCGGCGTCGGACATGCCGGCGGCAGGCTCATCGAGCAGGATGAACGCCGGGGACAGCATCAGGGCGCGGGCGATGCCGACGCGCCGCTCATCGGTGTAGGGCAGCGTGCCGGCGACCCGCCGGGCCTGGCCGGCCAAGCCGATCCAGTCCAGCATCGCCATCGCGCGCTCGGCGGCGGCGCGGCGGCTCAGGCCCAGCGCCACCGCCGTCACCTCGACGTTCTCCAGCACCGTCATGTCACGGAACAGGCGGCCGGCCTGGAACGTCCGGGCCACGCCGGCATGGCGGAACCGGTCAGGGGTCCACCCGACGGTCGCGTCCCGCCCGAGCAGCACCCGGCCCTCGGTCGGCCGCTGGAAGCCGGTGAGGCAGTTCACCAACGTCGTCTTGCCGGCGCCATTGGGGCCGATCAGCCCGAAGACTTCGTGCCGACGCACCGTCAGGCTGACGCCGGAGATCGCGGCCAGCCCGCCGAAGCGGACCACCACGCCCTCCGCCGTCAGCTCGGAAGCCTGCGGCTGCGCGAGCAGCCCGGGCAGCCCGGTCAGCAACTCCTCGCCGCGTGCGTCCTGCCCCCCTACGTCCTGCTCCTGGGCCGGCGGCGCCGCGCTCAGCGCCCTCATGCGGCCTGGCCGGTCAGGACGCCTTCTTCGTTCGATAAAGCACGGCTGGCGGGATCTCGTCCTTGATGCGCCATTCCTGCACCGTGGCCTGCTTGCCACCCGCCGTTTCGGTGATCGTGAGCGGGATGTTGGTTTGGATGTGCAGCTTGTGGGTGAAGCTGCGCGGCCCCAGCACGGTGGGCTCGTCGGTGTATTTCTCCATCTCGGCGACGACGGGGGCGGCATCGGTCGTGCCGGCCTTGGCCACCGCCTTGGCCCACAACTGCAGCCAAGCGTAAACAGGGTAGGCATACTGCGTCGTCGGCGGCTTGCCGAACTTGGCGGCATACTGCTGGGTCAGCAGCGCGACCTCCGGGCGCGGGTCGCCGCTGGTAGGAACACAGCATGACCGCGTCGATCTTGTTGTCGCGCGCCGCATTGGCCAAGCGGGTGATCTGCGAACCGATGGTCGGATCAGCATTCTTGAAGGTGTCGCGGCCGATGATCTTGCCTCCGGCCTTTTCGAACGCCCAATCAAAGCCGGCGCAAACCGATTTGTCATACTCGATGGCGTCGTCGAGCAGCACGTAGGCGGTGCGATACCCCTTCTTCTCGTAGCCCCACTCCGCGACGGTGGCGCCTTCGAGTTGCCCCGCCTTCTCGGCGGTGAAGGAGAG
>CAXSEX010000188.1:0-8415 GCA_964236415.1 uncultured Acetobacteraceae bacterium
TGCTCATCCTGGCCCTACGGCATATGTCCTTCGTGCAAGCCAACCTGCTGGAAACGCAGGGCGACGACGAGGCGCTGGTGACGGCCTGGCGGGACCGGCTGCGGGCGGCGGGCGTGTGGGCGAATGATCCCGTCCCGCTTTACCCGTATCCCAGTTCACCGGACTACCGCCGGCTGTTCGGCCTGCCTGACGAGGCCGCTTGGGAACGGGCGCATTCGCACTACCTCGGCCAGTTCTCGTCCTTCTCCGACATCCAGGAGGACCGGCCGGCGCCGCTGCGGGAGTTGGAACGGGCGTGCCGGACGGGGTAGGGCACCCCGCGCCTCGGCTGCTGATGACGACTGATGCGGTGGGCGGAATTTGGCGCTACTCGGTCGATCTCGCGGCGGGGCTGGCGGGTTGCGGCGTTCGAACGATGCTGGCCGTCCTGGGGCCATCCGCAAGCCCGGCGCAGCGCGCCGAGGCCGAAGCGGTGCCCGGACTACGCCTGGTGGACACCGGCTTGCCGCTGGACTGGACGGCGGAGGCGCCCGCCGAGCTTGCCCGGGCCAGCGAGCGCCTGGCCAGGATGGCGGCGCTGGCTGTCGTCAGCGGTGTGCACCTCCATGCGCCGGCGTTGGCTGGGGCGGCGCACTGGCCGGCGCCCGTCGTGGCGGTTGCGCATTCTTGCGTGGCAACGTGGTGGCGCGCGGTGCGGGGCGGGCCGATGCCGGACGACTTCGCCTGGCGCAGCACGGCCACGCAGGCGGGCTTGCTGGCCGCGCAAGGGGTGATTGCGCCGACCGCCGCCCATGCCCGGGCGACCGAGGCCGCCTACGGCTCCATGCCCATGGAGGTCGTGCACAACGGCAGCCGTGCCCGACCGGTTGCGGCGCGGCCCCGACGCCCCGGCGTGCTCACGGCCGGCCGCCTGTGGGATGCCGGCAAGGCGGCGGATTGGCTCGACCGCGCGGCACCCGGGCTGCATGTGCCGGTCCTGGGCGCCGGCCCGACCCGCGGCCCAGGGGGGGCCGAGGCGCGGTTCGACCACCTGCGGCTGCTCGGCACCCTGGCCCCGGACGCGCTCGCCGCCGAGTATGCCGGGGCCACGGTGTTCGCCTCGATGGCGCGTTACGAGCCGTTCGGCCTTGCGGTGCTGGAAGCCGCGCAGTCCGGCATGGCGCTGGTGCTGTCGGACACGCCGGGGTTCCGCGAGTTGTGGGATGGCGCCGCGATCTTCGTGGCGGACGAGGCCGGGCTGCTCCCGGCCCTGCGGCAGACCTTGGCGACGCCGGAACCCTGGGCCGCGCGGGCGCAGGAGCGCGCCCGGCGCTACACAGTCGAGGCGATGGCGGCCGGCACGCTCGCGGTGCACCGCGGCGTGGCAGTGCGGGCCTGATGCGCTTCGTTTACTTCACCCATTCCCTCGCGTCCTGCTGGAACCACGGCAACGCGCACTTCCTGCGCGGCGTGCTGCGCGACCTGGTGGCGCGCGGGCATGACGTGCGGGCCTTCGAACCCGCCGGCGCCTGGAGCCGCGAGAACCTGCGGGCCGATGGCGGTCCCGCAGCCGAGGTGGGCTGGCAAAAGGCTTATCCCGAACTCTCCAGCACCGTCTATCAGCCCTGCGCCGACCTGGCCGAGCTTGTGGACGGCGCCGATTTCGTGATCGTGCACGAATGGAACGAGCCTGCCTTGGTCGCCGGCATCGGCCGTTTGCGCCGTGCCGGGCACTGTTTTCGCCTCTTGTTTCACGACACCCACCATCGCGCCGTGAGCGATCCGGACGCCATGCGCCGCTACGACCTGTCGGCCTATGACGGCGTGCTGGCCTTTGGGGAAGCGCTGGCCGCAATCTACCGCGCCTGGGGCTGGGGCGACCGTGTGTTCACCTGGCATGAGGCTGCCGACACCCGCCTGTTCCACCCGCCGGTTATCGAGCATCCGCGCACCGGCGCCGTTTGGATTGGAAATTGGGGCGACGGCGAGCGCACGGCGGAACTGGAGGCCTTCCTGTTCGCCCCGACCGCCGCCTTGGAACTGCCGCTCGACGTGTATGGCGTGCGCTATCCCGAGCCGGCCCTGGCCATGCTCGCCCGGCACGGCGCGCGCTACCGCGGCTGGCTGCCGAACGCGCAGGCGCCCGAGGTCTTCGCTCGGCACAAGATAACGGTGCATGTGCCGCGCCGCTTCTACGCCACGGCGCTGCCCGGCATTCCCACCATCCGGGTGTTCGAGGCGCTGGCCTGCGGCATCCCCCTGGTCTCCGCCCCGTGGCACGACTCGGAGGGGCTGTTCACGCCGGGCGAGGACTTCCTGACGGCACGGGACGGTGACGAGATGCGGCGGCACCTGGCAGCCCTCGACGCCGACCCGGCCCAAGCCGCGGCGCTGGCGGCCCGAGGCCTCGCCACCATCCGCGCCCGGCATAGCTGCGCCCACCGCGTGGACGAGCTGCTCGGCATCCTGGACCGGCTCGACGTCCCCCTGACCCTGAGCGCCTGATGGACATCGCCTTCTACGGATCGAGCTTGCTGTCGTCCTACTGGAACGGCGCCGCAACCTACTACCGCGGCCTGCTGGGTGCGCTGGCCCGGCTGGGCCACGGCATCACGTTCTACGAGCCGGACGCCTTTGACCGGCAAAGCCACCGCGACATCGAGCCGCCGGATTGGGCGCGCGTTGTCGTGTACCCGGCGACGGTTGCCGGCGTGCAGGCGGTGCTGGCCGAGGCGCCGCAAGCCGACATCGTGGTCAAGGCCAGCGGCGTCGGCGTGTTCGACGACGAGCTGCTGGCCGGCATCCTCCGTCATGCCCGGTCCGGCGCGGTCCGGGCGTTCATGGATGTGGACGCGCCCGCAACCCTCGCCGCCATCCGCGCGGACGCGGCCCATCCTATGCGCCGCGCGTTGCCAGACCTCGACCTTGTCCTGACGTATGGGGGTGGGCCGCCGGTCGTGGACGCCTACCTGGCGTTCGGGGCGCGGCAATGCGTGCCGATCTACAACGCGCTCGATCCGGCGACGCACCATCCGGTCCCGGCGGTGCCGCAATACCAGGCGGACCTCGCCTTCCTCGCCAACCGCCTGCCGGATCGGGAAGCCCGGGTGGAAGCGTTCTGCCTCCATGCCGCGGCACGCTGTCCCGGACGGAGCTTCCTGCTCGGCGGCAATGGCTGGCACGACAAGGCGATGCCGGGCAACGTCCGCGCAGTCGGGCACGTGGGCACGGCGGCGCACAACGCCTTCAACTGCTCCGCGCTTGCGGTGCTGAACGTGGCGCGCGACAGCATGGCGGCCGTGGGCTTCTCCCCGGCCACCCGGGTGTTCGAGGCGGCGGGCGCCGGCGCGTGCCTGATCACCGACGCCTGGGAGGGCGTCGAGCTGTTCCTGCAGCCCGGCACAGAGGTGCTGGTGGCGCAAAACGGCGCCGAAGTGGCCGAGCACCTGCAAGCCTTGACCCCGGCCCGCGCCCGCGCCATCGGCGACGCCGCCCGGGCGCGCGTGCTGGCTCAGCACACCTATCAGCAGCGGGCGGTGATCCTCGACCGGCTCCTGCGCGAGGCCGCCGCGCGCAAGCGCCCGGCGGCGTGAAGGGGCTGACACGCCGGGCCGCGGGGAGTATGCCCGGCTGATGGCCGACATCGTTTCCGACCACCCGACCCCGGCGGCGCTCCCCGACACGATCCCGGCCTACAGCCACCAGCAGATCAAGCGCGTGATCACCGGCATCATGCTGTGCATCCTGCTGGCCGCGCTGGACCAGACGGTGGTGATCCCCGCGGTTCCCGCCATCGCCGCCGATCTGGGCGCGTTCGGGCACCTGTCCTGGATCATCACGGCCTATTTGCTGACCAGCACCGCGGCGACGCCGATCTACGGCAAGCTGTCGGACATCTACGGGCGCCGCGCGCTGCTGCTGCCGGCGCTGGTGCTGTTCATCGTCGCCAGCATGCTGTGCGGCTTTGCGCAGACCTTGCCGCAGTTGATCGCCGCGCGGGCGCTGCAAGGCCTGGGCGGCGCCGGACTGATGGCGATGGCGCAGGCGGCGGTGGCGGACGTCGTTTCGCCGCGGGAGCGCGGGCGCTACCAGGGCTACATGGCGTCCATGTGGGGCGTGGCGTCCGTGGCCGGCCCGCTCGTGGGCGGCTACGTGACGGACCACTTGTCCTGGCGCTGGGTGTTCTGGGCCAACCTGCCGGTGGGGCTGGCGGCCATGTGGCTGTGCGACCGGGCGCTGCGGACAATACCAGTGCAGCGGCGGGATGCCCGCATCGACGGCGGGGGCGCGGCGCTGCTGGCGGGCGGCGTCACCGCGCTGCTGCTGATGCTGAGCTGGGGCGGCACGGAGTTCCCGTGGGCATCGGCGCCGGTGCTGGGCACAGGTGTTTTGGGCGTCGTGCTGCTGGCGGTGCTGGTGTGGCAGGAGCGCCGCGTGCCCGACCCGATCCTGCCGCCGCGCTTGTTCGCAAATCCGGTGTTCCTGCGCGGCGTGCTGATCGCGTTCTTCACGTCGCTCGGGCTGTTCGGCGCCACGTTCCTGCTGCCGCTGTATTTCCAGCTCGTGCTGGGAGTGGACGCTGCCGGGTCCGGGCTGCTGGTGGTGCCGTTCCTGTTGGCGACGGTGGTGGGCGCCTTCGCGTCAGGCCAGTATGCCCGGCGAATCGGGCGCACCAAGAGCATCGTGCTGGCCGCGCTGCTGGCCTCGGTTGCCGGGTTCGCGGGCTTGGCCGTGCTGGCCGGCAGCGCGTCCCTCTGGCTTGTGCTGCCCTGCACGGCGCTGCTGGGCGTCGGCACCGGCGCCACGATGCCCAGCATCCTGATGCAGGTGCAGAACGCGGCGGCGCGGCGCGACGTGGGCGCGGCGACGGGATCCCTGCTGTTCCTGCGCTCGATGGGCGGGGCGTTCGGCAGCACCATCGTCGGTTCGCTGCTGGTGGCCCGCTTCAACGCCGGGTTGCATGCTGCGGGAATCGCGAACAGCGTTGACCTGGGCGCCTTGCGCGGCGGGGCGGAGGGCATGGCCGACCTTGGCAGCCTCGGCCTGGCCCGGACGGCGCTGGTTGGCGGCTTCCAGCTTTCGTTCGCGGTGTGCGCCGTGCTGCTGGGCGTCGCCGTCGTCATCGGGGCCGGGATGCGCGACTTGCAGCTTCGGTTCGCGGGCGTGCCGCAGGACCTCGCGCACTAGTTCCGCACCGGCGCGCAGTTGGTCCGCCCGGCAGCCACGCAATCCTGGATTGCTGTCGTCCCCCGCAGCGCCCCGGTCAGCCACAAGGTGCCGCCGACCAGGACGGCCAGCACGATGATAGCTGCCACGAGCTGGCGGATGCGGCCGGGGTCCTGGTCTTCGCTCAACGCACACCCTCCTGAAAAATGCCGTGCCCGCGACGCGCCTGGTTGACAGGGCTGTGATGCTTCCGGCCATAACACGTCATGCGTGTCCCCCACCCGCCCTGGCTCGTGCCCTTGCTGATGCTGGCACTCTCCCTCGCCGCGCCGGCGCGGGCATCCGATTCGTCCTTTACAACATCGGACGGCGTTCGGTTGCATCTGATCGAGGCCGGGCCGCCCCGGGCGCCAACCATCGTGTTCGTGCCGGGCTGGGCGATGCCGGCCTGGATCTTCCAGCCGCAGATCGCCGCGTTTTCCCGCGCCTACCACGTCGTGGCGCTTGATCCGCGCGGCCAGGGCGACAGCGAAATCCCGGCCGAGGGCTACACCCCGTCCCGGCGCGGCCAGGACATCGGCGACCTGATCGCCGCCCTGGGTGGCCGTCCGGTGCTGCTGGTCGCGTGGTCGCTTGGCGTGCTCGACAGCCTGGCCTACGTGCAGCAGGCCGGGGACGCGCGGCTGGCCGGCCTCGTGCTGATCGACAACTCGGTCGGCGAGGACCCGCCGCCGAAACCTTCTGGCCTGCCGCTGCGCCGCGGCCCGCGGCTGGACCGGGAGGTGCAGATGCGCCGCTTCGTACAGGGCATGTTCCGCAGCGCCCCCGGCGAGGCTTACCTCGCGCGCCTCACCGACACTGCGCTGCATACGCCGCCCGATGTCGCCGCCCGGCTTGCCGGCTATGCGGTGCCGCGCAGCTATTGGCGGGATGCGGTGTACTCCGTGCGCAAGCCCGTCCTGTATGTCGTCCGGCCCCGGTTCGCCGGGCAGGCGGCCAACCTCGCGGCGCGGCACCCGACGGCGGAAACCGCGCTGTTCGCCGAGGCCGGCCACGCCCTGTTTGTGGACGAGCCGGCGCGTTTCGACGGCTTGCTGCAGGACTTCATCAGCCGCCGGGTCTGGCCATGATGGCGGCCAAGGTGGGACGCCCGCGCATGTCGCTGCTGCCGCTGTTCCTGATCTCGGGCGCTGTGGTGGCCTACGAGATCGCGCTGACCCGGTACTTCGCCGTCGCGAAGTGGTCGGAGTATGGGTATTGGGTGATCTCCATCGTCATGGTCGGCTTCGCACTCAGCGGCGCGACTGTGGCGCTGGCGCGGGATTGGGCAGTGCGGCATGGGGCGGCGCTGCTCGCGTGGCTGCCGGTGGCGCTGGTGCTGGCCGCCGCGGGCGGCTACCAGGCCACGACCGTAAACCCGTTCAACCCGCTGCAGTTGCAGAACGCGGTGACGTTCCTGCCGCAGCTTGGCTTCATCGCCCTGTACTACGCGGTGCTGCTGCCGTTCTTCTTCCTGACCGGGCTGTACATCAGCCTGACCTTCGTGCTGAACGAGGACCGGGTGGCCCGGGTGTATGGATTCGACCTCACCGGGGCCGGGGCTGGGGCGGCGCTGGTGCTGGGATTGATGAACCTGCTGCACCCGTTCCAGCTCGTGGCGGCGCTGCTGGCGCTACTGGCCGCAAGCGCCTGGTTCGGCCCGCGCCCGGCCCGGGTCGGCCTCGCGGCACTCGCCGTGCTGGCCGCCAGCGAGGCCGTGCTGCTGCTGGACTCGCGGGCGGACTACAACGATTTCAAGGCGATCTACGCCCCGCTGCACGTGCCGGACGCGAAGCAGGTGGCCGAAATCCGCTCGCCACGCGGCGTGTATGCGCTGCTCGACGACTTCACCGAGCGGGTCGATACCGACGTGTCCAACAACGCCGGCATGCTGGGCGTGCCGGGGCCGCCGCAGGCGCTCGGGCTGTATCGCGACGGCAACCGCATCGCAGCCCTGCCCAAAGCCGGGGGCGCCACCGCCGGCTACGCCCCGGCGGCGCTCGACGCGCTGCCCTACCGCCTGCTGCCCGGCGCCCGCGTCCTGCTCGCCGGCGCGAGCGGCGGCTTCCGTGTGCAGCAGGCCCTCGGCCTGGGAGCCAGCCATGTCGAGGCGCTGGAACCCGACCCGGTGCTGCTTGACGCCCTGCGCCACGGCCTTGGGCCGTCGCCCGCCCTGGCCGCGGACCCGCGCGTGAGCCTATCCCCCGACAGCCCGCTGGCGGCGGCGCGGGGCGGCGAGCATTACGACCTGGTCGATATCGCCGGGGATTTCCTCGATGCGGCCGAGGCGAACGGCGCCGCCTACACCGCAGAGGCCATGGCCGGCTACCTCCGCACGCTTGCGCCCGGTGGCCTGGTGTCGGTCCCGGTCTCGATCCGGGAATTCCCGGTCTATGCCGTCCGTGTGCTGGCGACGGTGCGGGACGCGCTGCGCCGCACGCACGTCGCCGACCCGGCGGCGCACGTCGTGGTGTACCGCTCCGCCTGGAACCTGCGCATCCTGGTCGGCAACGAGCCTTGGACGCCCGAGCGCATCGCCGCCGTGCGCGCTTTTTGCGACGAGCGGTCGTTTGACGTGTCCTACTACCCCGGCATCGACGTGGAAGCCGCCCGCGCCGGCATCTACAACGACCTGCCCGCCGTGAGCTTCGAGAGCGGCGAGGTGACCTCCGGCGCCGGGTCGGAGGACGCGGTGGCGGACGAGGCGGGGCAGGTGCTGCGGGGCGAGCGCAGCGAGTCGCAGGACGCCTTCAACCTGGCGCCGATCACCCTCGACCGCCCGTCCTACTACGCGATCCTGCGCCTGAACCAGCTTCCGACCATCCTGAAACGGCTGGAAATCCTGCCGCAGGCCGAGGTCGGGCAGCTCGTCAACTTGGCGGTCCTGCTGCAGGCCGTCGTGATCGCGCTGGTCGTTCTGGCGGTGCCGCTGCTGGCGCCGCGCGTCGCAGGCAGCCGGTCCGGGCGTCCCTCGATGCTGCGGCCGATCCTGTATTTCGCCTCGCTCGGCCTCGGTTTCCTGTTCATCGAGATTTTCCTGATCGAGAAGGCCAGCCTTTACCTCAATGACCGGACCAGCGCCTTCGCCCTCGTGCTGACCGGGATGCTGGTGTTTTCCGGGATTGGCAGCCTGTTGGCCGACCGGGTGCAGCAAGTTGGCATCGCCTTGTCTGCGGCCGTGGTCGTGGGCTGGTGCGCCTTGGCGCTGCTGGGGTTGCAGCCGTTCCTGCT
>CAXSEX010000189.1:0-8333 GCA_964236415.1 uncultured Acetobacteraceae bacterium
GCTGTTCCGCCTCGTTGCGCAGCAGCTCAAGCTGGCGCGGCTTGGTTGAAAGCCCCCGCGTCATCAGGAAATCGACACCGCGCAATTCTTCCTTCACCAGGCCCATGCGGATGCCGGCCGAGGCGATCTGCGCCCGCAAGGCCACGATCTGCGCCTCCTGCTGCGCGATCTTGCGCTCTTCCACCCGGGTGTTCGCGTCGAGCGCGCCCCAGCGGCTTTGGAACTGGTAGGTCTCCGCCGCGACCGCCGCAGCGACGGCGGGATCGGCTTTTGCCGCTTCTTGCAGGGTGGCGGAGACCGGCAGCGTCCTCTGGTCCGCTGCCTCCGCCGCGAGGCGCGCAGCGCGGGCCACGGCGGACCAGTACTGCACGCTGGCCTGGGCCAGCGCGGCCCGCGGCTGCACGTCGTCGAGCTGCAGCAGCACCTGGCCGGCCACCACCTTGTCGCCTTCCTGCACCATCAGCATTTTCAGGATGCCGTTGTCCAGCAGCGAAACGGTTTTGCGCTTGCTGCCCGAGACGATCACCCCTGCGGCCGGCACCGCGCTCTCGATGCGCGCCAGCGCGGCCCAGGCGGTCAGGCCGCCGAAGCCGAGAAGGATGGTGAGCAGGCTGAGCATGGCGATGCGCCGCAGCGAGCCTTGCGGCAGCGACGCTTCCGCCTCAACCAGCCAGGGAGTGTCCGCGATGATGGCGAGGTTCTGGGCCATGGGAGCTTTCCGGTCAGGCGGTGGCGAGGTGGATGCGGAGTGCCGGGGCGGCCTGCGCAGGGGCGCCGGGCAGCGATGCGTCATCGAGCGTGCCGTTCCGCAGCGCCACGACGCGGTCCGCCGCGTCCCGCAGCGCCGGGCGATGGCTGGTGACAATGGCGATCGCGCCCTCCTCGCAGCAGGCGCGCAAGGCGCGCAGCAAGGCGGCGGTGCCGTCGGCGTCCAGGCTGGCGTCCGGCTCGTCCAGCACCAGCAGCCGGGGTGAGCCGCACAGGGCGCGCGACAGGCCGACCCGCTGCTTCATGCCGCCGGACAGGGCGGCGCCGTTGCGAGTCAGCGCGGTCTCGTAGCCCCGGGCCATGCGGCCGATCAGGTCGTGCACCTCCGCCCGGCGCGCGGCGGCGATGGCCGCGGGAAGGGCGTCATCCCGGAACCGCCCAATGTTCTCGCCCACGCTGCCGTCCAGCAGGGAAACGGATTGCGGCAGGAAGCCGACGCCCGCGCCGCCATGCACCGGCGCGCCGTCCAGCAGCACGGCGCCGGCGTCCGGGGGCGCCAACCCGGCCAGCAGGCGCAGCAGGGTGGTCTTGCCCGCGCCGTTCGGGCCGGTGACCGCCACCAGCGTGCCGGGCGGGATGCGCAGGTCGATGCCGCGCAGCAGGTCCTGCCCATCCGCCGCTCGCAGCGTGGCACCCTCCACCAGCAGGCCGGGCCAGGCCTTCGCCAGTGCCGGGGCAGATGGGAGCGGGCTTTCCGCCGCCATCAGGCGGTCGATGCGGCGCCAGGCGGCGTGCGCCAGCGCCCAATGCCGCCAACTGCCGACCAGTTGGTCGAACGGCCCCAGCAGCTTGCCCGTCAGCAGGTTCGCCCCCATCAGGGTGCCCGGCGTCGCGGCGCCCGCCAACACCAGCAGCGCGCCCAGCACCACCACCCCGGCCTGCAGCAGGAGGCGCGCCAAGCGGGACAGCCCGGCCACCGCCTGCGCCCGCCCATGCGCCCGGTGCAGCCCAGCGAGCGCCCGCCCATGCCGGGTGGCCCAATGCCGCCCGATCGCGGGCAGCATGCCCAAGCCCTCGGTCAGCTCGGGTTCGGCCAGGCTGCGCGCCACGACCTGCCCGGCCGCGACCCGCCGGCCCTGTGCGGCCATGAGCGCCGGGCGCACCAGCCAATCCGCCAGCAGGCCCGCCAAGACGAAGGCCGCAACCCCCGCAATGCCGAGGAAGCCGAAGGCCGGGTGCAGCATGAACAGCACGAGGAGGAACAGCGGCGCGCACAGCGCATCGAGCGGCACCGCAACGGCGCCGGACGCGAAGAAGCCCTGCAGCTCGTTCAGGTCCCGCACCAGCTCCGGCCCGGCACGGCGGTCGCCGGCGGCGGCGCGGCGCACGCCCTCCCCCAGCACCGCGCCGTTCAGGTGACGCCCCATGGCCTCGCCGATCGCGACCAGGCAGGCGCTGCGCAGGAGGTGCAGGGCCGCATACACGACCAGCCCGGCGGCACAGGCGACCGAAAGCACGGTCAGCGTGTCCATGTTGCGGCTTTGCAGCACCCGGTCGTAGAGCTGCATATCGTAGATCGGCACCACCAGCACGGCGATGTCCAGGAACGCCGTGAGGACCAAGGCCAGCCCCAGCCCGCCCGCCAGGGTGCGCCGCATCCGTCCCCGCACCGTCATGACGACGCGCCCACGGTCGTGCCCATGGTCGCTCCTTGGTCCGGCGCCGCGCGCACCAGGCGCACGCGCGGGGTGGACAGGCTTTGCAGCACCTCCGCCCGCGGGCCGAACTGCGACACCGCCCCGTCGGCCAGCACCAGCAGCTTGTCCACGCCCGCCAGCAGCGCCGGGCGGTGCGACACCAGCAGCACCGTCGTGCCCTCCGCCCGCAGCCGGTCCAGCAAGGCCAGCAGGTCCGCTTCCCCGGTTCGGTCGAGGAATGCGCTCGGCTCGTCCAGCACCAGCAGGCCCGGCCGGCTGTACAGGGCGCGCGCCAAGGCCACGCGCTGCCGCTGCCCCGAGGACAGCGTGCCGCCGGCGATGCGCGTGGCGTAGCCCTGGGGCAAGCCGGCGACGGCGCGGTGCACGCCGGCCCGCTTCGCCGCCGCCAGCACGGCGGCCATGTCCACGGCGCCCATCCGGGCGATGTTGTCGGCCACGGCCTCGTCCAGCAGCGCCAGGCCCTGCGGCATGTATCCGACGTGGCGCGCGAAGTCCTCGCGCTCCCACAGGAAGGTGCTGGTGCCGTCGAGGTACGCGCCGCCCGCCGAGGGCGGCATCATGCCCATGATGAGCCGCACCAACGTCGATTTCCCGGCCGAGGACGGGCCGATGATGCCGACGCTTTCGCCGGGTTCCACGGCGAACGACACCCCGCGCAGCAGCGGCCGGTCGGCGCCCTGCGGCATGTAAACCAGCCGCTCGACCACCAGCCGCGGCACCGGCGCGGGCATCGGTTGGGCGTAGCGGGACGGCACCGGGCCGTCCAGCGCCGCCTGCACCCGGCGCCAGGCCGCCAGGGCATCGACCCAGCTCCGCCGCGTCGCCGCGACTTGCTCGAACGGCAGCAGCAGCCGGGCCAGGATCATGTTGCCCGCCACCATGCTGCCGCCGCTGGTCAGCCCGTTCAGCGCCAGCACCAGGCCCAGCGCGACCATGGCGCCGGTCATCGCCAGGCGCAGCGCGCCCGTGGCCGCCGAAACGGCGCGCGCCCGCATCATGGCGCGGTGCACCAGCCCGGCGGCGCGGTGCTGCCGGGCCTCCCACCGCCCCGCCAGCGTGGGCAACATGCCGAGCGCCAGCACCGCCTCCGCCGCGTCCACCGAGTCCGCCGCACGCCGCAGCGCGGTCGCCGAGGCCTCGTTCGCGGCCAGCATCTGGCGGCGGGACACGGCGTCGCCGAGCAGGTTCATCACGAGCAGGATTGAGCAGCACAGCACGCCCATCGCGGCGAACCCCCAGTGCTGCAAGCCAAGCGCCAACAGCAAGATGGGCGCCCACATGATGTCGAACGGCGCGGTGCAGGCCGGGGTGGCGAGGAAGCCGCGCAGCGCCTCCAAATCGGCCAGCGCCTCCGACCCAGCGCCCGCGCCGCGCCCGCCGGCCGCGACGGCGCGCAGCAGCGGCAGGGACAGGCGGCGCGTCACCTTCGCGGCCACTGCTTCCAGGGCCAGGATGCGCAGCGAGTCCAGCACGACATACGCTGGGACGCACAGCGCCACGCCCACGATCAGCATGCCGAGCGTGTCGGTGTCCCGGGTGGGGAGCACCCGGTTGAACACCTGCATGTTGAACAGCGGCACCGCGAGCGCCCCGATGTTGCACACCAGGCTGAGCGCCGCGATGCACAGCACCCCGCGGATGGCGAGGCTCCGGGTCAATGTGGCGGCAAGCCGCCCGCCGGGCGCGGCGCCAAGACGCCCGCCGGGGTCAGTGTGGGGACCGGCCATGGGGTCAGGCCGGCATGACGTGGATCAGCGCCCACGCCGACAGGACCAGCGCAGCCGTCGAGAGCGCCGCCAGGCCGCCCAGCGCCCAGCGTGGCTGCGCCGTCCGTGTGGGCCGCGCCGCGAGGGCCACCATCCCCTGCTCCAGGCGGGTGACGAACAGTTCCAAGGTGGCGACGCTTTCGGCGAGCGAAGCCTGGGTCGCGGCGACCTCCGCCAGCGACGCCGCCGATGCACCAGCCTGGGCGCCAGCCTGGGCGCCGGGCTGCGGCGCGGCCAGCAGCGCGGCCTGCACGTTGCGGTGCAGCACGCGCTGCGAGCCGATCAGCATCTCCATGCCACGACTGAGCTGCACCAGCCGCTCGGCCATCCCGTCCTCCGCCGGCACGCTGCCGATCGGCACCGCGGCGCCGTCGGCAGTGCGGGCGAACACCCGAAGCTCGGCGAGCCGCGCCCGCAGCCGCTCCGGGATTTTCAGCGTGAAGGCATGGCGTCCCTCGCCGATGCCGCTGCGCGCCAGGTCCGGGCGCAGCCCGTCCGCCACCGCTTCCGCGACCACCTCCGCGCCCAAGCGCAGCTCGACGGTCAGCGGCTCGGCCTGGCCGGGCGTCCAAGCCCAGCCCAGGGCGGCGTTCGCGGTGATCGCCTCGACATAGCCCGTGACCGCGGGGCCCGTGACCGCGGGGCGCGTCGCCTCCGTCAGCGCGGCGCTCACGCTGCGCGGTCCTGGATGGCGGGGACGGCCGGCCGTACGCGCCCGGCCTCGGTCTCGTCCAGCATCTTGTGGGCGACGCCGTTCTCGTCGAGGAACAGCCGCATTTCCCGGTAACGCTGGTAGTACGCGCGGTTGAACCGCTCGAACAGCCCCTGGTCCCAATAGTCCTCCAGCCGGAACGCGCGGCCGGAGAACACGTCGAAGCTCGGGATCTGCAACGTCTCGGCAAACTCCGCCGTGCGGCTGTCGTAGGTGAAATAAACCGACGGCACGCGGTTCGCGAGGCCCAGCAGGTTGCCGTGCAGCCGGTAGCCCAACACCAGGTGCTTGGATCGCAGCTTCTGCTCGAACTCGGCAACAGAGTCGGCATAGAACAGGTTGGTGCCGTAAAGCCGTTCCAGCGGGTCGTCCTCGCCGCGCAGCCAGTTCTCCGCGCGCAGCTTGGCGATGTTGCGCCCTCGCTGCTCCGGGTTGCCCCACAGGATGTTCTTCTCCTCGACCTCGCCCTGCGCCAGCACGTCCAGGTTGAAGCGCCGCGACAGGTCCAGGATGGTGCCGCGCTGCAAGTCCAGGTAGCAGGGCAGGTCCTGGGCGTAGGTCGGGTCCACCTCGCGCCGCAGCGTGTAGGCGACCTCCCGCACGCTTTCCAAGGGCGGCAGCTCGATGCGCAGGTTGGGGTCGTTGTTGCGGAACACCGTGGGGCAGCCGATGATCCGGGCGTTGCGGATGCCCTGGGACCACAGCACGTCCGCGGTGTAGGCGCCGCGCACGCCGAGCGAGACGGACCGCTCGGCAATGATCGCCAGCACCCGGCGCGTCCCCTCGCCCAGCACCAGCGGCCCCTTGGACGGGGCCTGCGCGCCGATGCCGAAGGCGATGATCGGCAGGCGCAGCTTCTCCAGGACCGCCGGCGCGTTCTCCCAGTCCATGGCCGAATGCAGGTAGTTGGAGCCGCGCAGGAAGACGTAGTCGTACTCGGCGTTGTAGCGCTCGATCTCCCGCTCCGTGGGGTTGCGGATGTTGATGCCGAACAGGCTGGAATAGCGCAGCAGCTTCAGCGAGCTATC
The DNA here is from genome assembly GCA_964236415.1 of uncultured Acetobacteraceae bacterium. Taxonomy (GTDB): domain Bacteria; phylum Pseudomonadota; class Alphaproteobacteria; order Acetobacterales; family Acetobacteraceae; genus CAHJXG01. The sequence goes on from CAXSEX010000189.1 coordinate 5,933, forward strand.
GTAAACGAAGGCGTCGCCGATGTTGTGGTAGTGGTCCGGCGCCTTGTCGAAGCTCATGCTGGCATACCAGCGGACGCAGTCGTGGTCGTACACCTCGCCGGAGGGGCTGATGACCAGGATCTTCTTCATGGCGTCGTCCTCATCCTATTCGTTGCTGCGCTGCCGCCCTTTGCCTCGGGCGCGGGCGGCTTGCGGGAAGGGCGGCCTTGGCCGCCCGTGCCTCGCGGTAAACCTGCAGGTGCAGGCGGGCGAACTCGGCAAGGTCGATCGGCACCGGCGCCGCCGCGGCCAGCCGGTCCCACAGGCCCGGCTCCCCCAGCGCGCGGCCGAGCCGGTCGGCCAGGTCCTCCGGGCTGCCCGTGCGGAAATGCAGGCCGTTCACGTCGTCGTGCACCTTCTCCGCCATGCCGCCGATGTCGCTCACGATCAGCGGGCGGCGGTGCAGGAAGCTTTCCTGGATCACCACCGGCGAGTTCTCCCACCAGATCGACGGCATCACCACCCAGTCCACCCCGGCCATCAGCCCGTGCAGGTCCTCGGGCCGATAGCTGCCGTGGAAGCGGGCGCGGCGGCCCGCGCGCTCCATCAGCTGCGTGAACTGCGCGCGGAACGCCTCGGGCTGGAACTCCAGGTTGCCGCCGAACACGTTCAGCGTGGCGCCGCCCCAGACCTCCTCCGGCACCCGCAGCACGGCGTCCAGCAGGACGTGCAGGCCCTTGAATTCCGTCACCTGGCCGAAGAACCCGAAGCGGTCGCGCCGCCCGCCCGGCGGCAGTGCCCGAGGCGGCCGGGGGCGGCCGTCCAGCCCGTTCTCGATCACCCGGAACCGCTCCGCCGGCAGGCCCCAGGCGCGGTAGCGGTCCACCAGGAACCGGCTCGGCGAGACGAAGGCGTCGGCCAGCAGCAGGTGGTTCTTGATGTGCTGCTCGCGCCCAAACAGCACAGCCGGGCTGTGCTGCGGGAAGCAGGCGTTGCAGGCGGCGGGCGAGGCCTCGTGGCAGAGCGCGCGGCGCTGGGTCTTCACCATCTGGCCGTGATTCGGGCAGATCGGCAGGTACTCGTGGAACGTCAGCACGATGCGCGCCGCCGGGAGCTGCCGCCGCACCGCGGCGATGGCCTCGACGCCCAGGCCGATCACGTGGTGGAAATGCACCACGTCCGGGCGGATCTGCCCAAGATACGCCGCGAACGCGCCATCGAGGTCGGCAAGGCCGCCGTTCGACAGCCAGAACTCGTCCCAGGCGTCGGCATGGAGGAATGCCTCGCGCTCGCCTTGCCGCAGGCTCATCAGCGGCGTCGCGGCGTGGCGGCGCAGGGGCGGCGCGGCGCGGGCCAGGTAGAACGCCTCGTCGGTCCCGGTCGCCTGGATGGCGCGGAACAAGGCGTGGGACGCGACCTCCGCGCCGCCGATGGAAAAGGCCGGGTGGCCGTGGGAGATGACCAGGACGCGCATCGGCCTACACCTGTCTTGCCAAGGGCGCCGCGGGGCGCCAGGCTTCGCGCAGCATCCACTTGTCCACGATGCGCCCAGCCTGGCCCTGCGCCTCCGCCCCGTCCTCCGGCGCGCAGACCTGCACGGACGGCACCCACACCCCGGCCAGCCCGGCCTTGCGCAGCCGCAGGAAGAAGTCCGCTTCCCGCCCGGCATCGGTCGAAAGCACGCCCGCGCCGTCCAGCGCGGCGAGCGCCGGACGCCGGAGCGCGCAGCATTCCAGCGTGCCGGTGGCCGCCGGGACCGGCGCCAGGCTCGCGGCCCCGGCGGCCGGCATGCCCGGCACCTGCGCCTGCGGCGGCGCGTCGGGCGCGATGTCTTGGAACCCCAGCTCGGCCGACCCGGCGTAGCGCACCGACCAGTCCTCGTACAGCAGCGTCGGGCAGGCAAAGGCCGCGCCGTCGCGCCCGGTGGCGACCCGGCACAGCGCCTGCCGCCAGCCCGGCGCCCGCCCGGACGCGCCGGGTCCCGCCAGCAGGAACACCGCCGCCGTCGTGCACTGCGCGGCGTCCCGCAGCGCCGCCGCCGGGCTGGCCGTGCGCGCCGCCGCCAGGATCGTCGCCGGCAGGCCGTAGAACCGCACCAGGCCGCGCAGCGCGTCCAGCGCCGCCTCGTCCCATTCCGGGCCGCAGACCAGCACCACCTGCTCCGTGCCGCCCAGCGGGTCCTGCAGGAAGCCGGACAGGAACGCCCGCGGCAGCACGGGCGCCGCCAGCGGCACGACCACGGCGTGCTCCCGCGCGACCGGCCCCTGCACCACCACCCGGGCGGGCGGATGGGCGGTCGGGCGCAGCCGGAACAGCAGCGGCGCCACCTGCCGCTCCAGGATCGCGGGGCCGGACGGGTTGAACAGGTCCACGCCCGACAGCAGCCGCGCGCGGACCAGGGGGTCCGTCAGGTCGGCCGTGG
>CAXSEX010000190.1:0-6895 GCA_964236415.1 uncultured Acetobacteraceae bacterium
GCGCCAGCGCATCGGCATCGCCCGCGCGCTCGCCGCCGAGCCGGAGATCATCGTGCTGGACGAGCCGGTGTCGGCGCTCGACGTGTCCGTGCAGGCGCAGGTGCTGAAGCTGCTGCAGGACCTGCAAGCCCGGCTCGGCGTGGCCTTCCTGTTCATCTCGCACGACCTGGCGGTGGTGGAGGCGATTGCCGACACGGTTGCGGTGATGCATGCCGGCCGCATCGTCGAGCGCGGCGAGGCGGCGCAGGTCTTCCTGGCGCCGCAGCACGCCTACACCCGCGAGCTGGTCGGCGCGATCCCGGGGCTGGGCGGGGCGCGCTGACCCCCGCCTTGCCGGGGCCGCTGCCCGCCCGACCATGGCATCCTTGGACAGAACGGGCGCCCGGTGCATCATCCCGGCGATGCAAGGAGTCGCCATGCGCAAGCTGATCTTGGCTGCTGTCCCGATCCTGTTGCTCGCAGCGGCGGAGCCGGCGTTCCCCCAGGGCTTGCAGATGCCGTCGGCGCCCAACGCCGCCCCGCCGGCGGGCACGCTCCCCGATGGGCGCACCAGCACGGTGCGGCGCCGCCCGGTGCGCCACCCCCGGCCGGCGCATCGCCGCATCCAGTCCGAGCAGCAGGCGCCGGCCATCCAAACCTCACGGATCGGCTGAGCCGCCCCCTTCTCTTAGGGAGAGTGCCCCGCCATGCGGCCATGACGCGCCGGCGCGGCGCGTGGGATGGGCTGCTCTGACAGCATGGGCCGCCCCGTCATGGCCATTCAGCAGCAGGCCGGGCTTCCAAGCCGAGGCTGATATCGGCTAGGATCAGATCGCATTTGAAACATAGCAAGGCGTGGCCGTGGACCGTCGCGATGATCCTGCCGCGATGCCAGACACCGCCGCCACAACGGGCGCCGTGCTGGATCGCCTCGTCCGCCTGGCGGCGCGCGTTGCGGAAACAACCATCGCGGTGCTCGACCGGGGAGCAGGCCCGAACGCCCCGGCGTCGGTGCTCGGCCTGTCCCCGTTGCAGGCGGAGGCGGCGGCCGGGTTCGATGCGGTGCTGGGCGGCGGCACCGGCGAAACCGGAACGGTTTGCGCCGGCCTGACGGTCCTGCCGGACCTGCAGCGGGACGAGCGGTTCGCCGGGCATGCGCTGGTGGCCGGGCCGCCGCATCTGCGCTTCCTGGCCCACCTGCCGCTGCTCTCGTCCGACGGCGGCCGCCTCGGGTTCCTGTGCGTGCTTGACCCGGCCCCTCGCGCCGGCCTCACGGACACGCAGGGGGCGGCGCTGGGCGACATCGCCGGCCTGATCGCCGCGGCCCGCGTACGGGAGCATCGGCTTGCGCAGGCCACGGGCCATGCGCTGCGGGCGGACCGGATGCTGCGCCTGGTGGCGGATACCGGGACCTGCGCCGAGGCGCTGACCAGCCTGCTGGGCGAGCTGTGCCGCTACCACGGCGCCATGGTCGGCCGCATCTGGCAGCTGACCCAGCCCGACGAGCGCATGCTGGAGGTCAGCCGGTTCAACGACGCCGGGCTGGACGAGCATTCCTACTACCGCCAGCCGCCCACGGCCCCGGTGACGCGCAGCAACTCGATGACTGCAGGCGCCATCCGCCGCAACGAGCCGCACGCCGTCATCTACTCGCAAATCGAGCGGCCGGAGCGTTTCGTGCTGCTCGCCGCCGCCATCGCCTCCGGCCTGGCCGCCCAAGTGAGCTACCCCATCTGGGTGCAGGACCAGCGGTTCGGCATCTCGCTCGCCTTTCCCACCGAGCGGCCGGACCTGGCGGAGGTCGTGACGGACATCGCGTCGCTGGCCAACACCATCCGCCCGGCGCTGTTCCGCAAGGTGACGGAGGAGCGCATCCGCTTCGTGGCCCACCACGACGACCTGACCCAGCTCGCCAACCGCCTGCTGTTCCAGGAGCGCCTGACCGGCGCCATCGCCGCCGCGGCGCGGGGGGAGCACGGCCTCGCCTTGCACTACCTCGACTTGGACGGGTTCAAGCTGGTCAACGACACGCGCGGCCATGGGGCCGGAGACAAGCTGCTCGCCGCCGTGGCCGCCCGGCTGCGGGAGAACTGCCGGGAGCGCGACACAACGGCCCGGATCGGCGGGGACGAGTTCGCGATCATCCAGCCGCTGAGCGGCCAGCCCTCCGCGGCCACGGCGCTGGCGTTGGCGCAGCGCCTGCTGCATGCCGTGCAGCAGCCGTTCGACATCGACGGGCAGCGCCTCCTGGTGGGCGTGTCGATCGGCATCGCCATGTATCCCACCGGCGGGGAAACCCCGGACCAGCTGCTCCGCAACGCCGACACCGCGCTGTACGGCGCCAAGGAAAGCGGGCGCAACGCTTACCGCTTGTTCGAGCCGGCCATGGAGGTGCGCCAGCTTGAGCGCGCCCTGATGGAGCGCGACCTGGGCGACGCCGTGGATGGGCGCCACTTCACCCTGGCGTATCAGCCGATCTGCCACGCCGCGTCCTTGCGGGTCCACGGGTTCGAGGCGCTGCTGCGGTGGAACCATCCGGTGCGCGGGCCCGTGCTGCCGGGCCAGTTCGTGTCGCTGGCGGAGGCGAACGGGCTGATCCTGCCGCTCGGCCGGTAGGCGCTGGAAACGGCGTGCGCCGAGGCGGCGGGGTGGGCGGCGCCGGTCTGCCTGTCCGTCAACTTCTCCCCCTTGCAGTTCCGCCAGCCCGACCTCGCGCAGCAGGTGGCCCGCGTGCTGGAACAGGCCGGGCTGCCCGGCGAGCGGCTTGACATCGAGGTGACGGAGGGCTTGCTGCTCGGCAACTCCGGCATGGTGCTGCGGACCATGCAGGCGCTGAAGGAGCAGGGGGTACGCCTCACGCTGGACGACTTCGGCACCGCCTATGCCAGCCTCAGCACCCTGCGCCGCTTCCCGTTCGACCGCATCAAGATCGACAAGAGCTTTGTCCAGGAGATGGGCCACGACGACAGCTCGCTGGCCATCGTGGAGGCGGTGCTGCTGCTCGGCGCCCGGCTGCGGCTTGGCGTGGTGGCCGAGGGGGTGGAAACCGAGGCGCAGCTCGACACGCTGCGCCGCCTGGGCTGCAACCTGGTCCAGGGCTACCTGACGGGACGGCCGATGCCGGAGGACCAGGCGCGGGCGGCGGTGCTGCGCGGGACGGTGGCGCCGGCGGAACCCGAACGGTTTGCGCCGGGGTGAGGACCGTGTTTTTCATCACGCACCCGGAGGTGGTGGTTGACCCAGCGGTGCCGGTTCCGGACTGGCCGCTTTCAGCGGCGGGGGCGCGGCGGATGCGCCTGGCCGCCGGGCGGCCCTGGCTTGCGGGGGTGCAGTCCCTTTTCACCAGCAGGGAACGCAAGGCGACGGATGCGGCCGGCCTGCTGGCCGAACGGCTCGGGATCGATCCCGCCACCATCGAGGGCTTGGGCGAGAACGACCGATCCGCGACCGGCTATCTGCCAGAAGCCGAGTTCGAGGCGGTCGCGGACGAGTTCTTCGCGCGCCCGGAGCAAAGCGTGCGCGGGTGGGAACGCGCGGCCGACGCGCAGCGCAGGATCGTCGAAGCCGTCGAGCGGGCGATGGTCCTCGCCGCCGCCGAGGGCGACATTGCCATCGTGTCGCACGGGGGCGTCGGCGCCCTGCTGCTCTGCCATCTGGCAGGCATGCGGATCAGCCGCGGTGCGGACCAGCCCGGCGGCGGGGGCGGCCATGTTTTTTCCTTTGACCGGGCGAGCCGCCGGGTGCTGACGGGCTGGCGGCGCATCGAGGCGTGAGGATAGTTTTGCCCGGCGTAGCCACGCCGCCGGCAAACTCGGGGCCGCCCGCGAGCCGCCAAAATCGGAAAAGCAGAGTTCATGCCAGAAATCAAAGGCAGGGTTCCGCCGTCACGGGTGTAAGCAGCACGGCGCAGCGCGCAATGCAAGCACTCAGCGCTGATCCGGCCGAGGAAGGCGTCGAGCCGGCCATCACCGGGAAGCCTGGCCGCAAGACACGTCGGGCAAGGTCTTGCGGTCCCGGCCCAAAGCGGACTCCCGTTGCTGGTGCATCCCTTGTCGCCGGATTGGCACTTGGAGGCTCTTGGAGACATCCGCGAACGGAGCGTTGAGTCAGCGCAGGCTGCTGAAGCCGGCCATCCCGGCAATCTGGTTCACTGATAGGATGGTGTCGCTCCAAAGGCGCTTGGCTCGCCGGTCTTACCCCCAGGACGATGTGCCGCTACGTGGTTTCCCGCCGACGGCTGTAACCTTTTGGCAGAAAGATCGGAACATTAAATCGCGAACCTGGCAGCATTTTGCCGGGACGTTCATAGGCTGCCAGGAGATTGCAATGCGTTTCACGAGAACGATGGCTGTGGCCGTACTGGCTCTGGGCCTTTCTGCGGGATTCGTTCCTAACGCTTTCGCGGCGACAGAAATCTTGTTCACGCAGCAGGCATTTGATGCCACTCAGCATGAGGGAAAGCCAATCCTGGTCCACATCACCGCGTCTTGGTGCCCTTATTGTGCCAAGCAGAGGCCAATTCTGAGTGACCTGGAGAATGCACCCGCGTTCAAGAACCTAGTTATCTACAACGTCGACTTCGACACTCAAAAGGACATTGTCCGGGCCTTGGGTGCTCAAAAGCAGAGTACGCTGATAGTGTTCCACGGTGCCACCGAAAAAGGCCGTTCAACCGGTGATACCGATGCCAATTCGATCAAGACACTGCTCGAAAAGGTGAACGACTAGATCCAGGGAACATCAGCGTGACCCTACCATTCGTCAGCATGGGGTTCGGTTTCATAGCGGGCATGCTGTCGACCCTATCCCCCTGTGTCCTGCCACTGCTGCCGCTCGTGCTCGGGCCTGCGCTGGCCGTGCATCGCCTGGGTGTCGCGGCATTGCTGGCGGGCCTTGTGCTGTCTTTCGCCGGTATCGGGTTGTTCGTCGCCACGATGGGCTTCGCAATCGGCCTCGACGGCGACGTGTTCCGTGACATTTCCGCCGTCCTACTGGCCGGGTTGGGGGTCGTCCTGCTGAGTGGCGCATTGCAGCAACGCTTCGCGATGGCTGCCGGCGGCGTCAGCGATGCCGGAAGCCGGCTCATGGCTCGCATGACCCCGACCGGCGTCAAGGGGCAGTTCGTGGTGGGCGTTCTGCTAGGCGCTGTCTGGAGCCCCTGCGTGGGACCAACGCTCGGCGCTGCGTCGGTGCTCGCGGCCCAGGGCCAGGATCTCGTGAGTGTGGCAGCCGTCATGATCGCGTTTGGGTTGGGTACGTCTGTCCCCCTGCTCATCGTAGGATCGCTGTCCCGAGCGGCTATGATGCGCTGTCGGGGCAAAATGATGAATGCCGGAAAGATGGGTAAGCTCTTGCTGGGCGGAAGCGCGGTGACAGTGGCGGTTCTCATCCTGACCGGCGCAGATCACGCACTGGAAGCCGCGCTTGTCGCCGCGTCACCCGTCTGGCTGATCGACCTCACCGCGCGGTACTGAGCTATCCAGTTGCGCGCGGCGGACCCGCAGGAGTGGGCGGCGCTCATGGTGCGAGCGCAAAACGGAGACACAGACGCTTATCACTGCCTGTTGCTTGGCATCACGCCTTACCTGCGGACGATTGCGAACCGGGCACATCGCAACCCCAGCGATGCCGAAGACACCGTCCAGGATATCCTGCTGACGCTGCATGAGGATCGGCGAACATACGACCCGTCACGCCCGTTCAAGCCCTGGTTGGCGGGTATCGCGCGGCATCGTGTTGCGGATCGCTTGCGCGCCCTCGGGCGCGTGGCGGCTGAAGAAGAGAAGTTGGAAGCAGAGCACGAAGCCTTCGCAGCCCCCGACCAGAGGAGTGACCTGGCACTGGATAGCCGGGCCGTGGACGCCGCGCTGCTGGCGCTCCCGACGGGCCAGCGTCAGGCCATTACGCTATTGAAGTTGCAGGAGAGATCATTGAAGGAGGCTGCCGAACAGAGCGGAATGTCGATCGCGTCACTGAAGGTATCAACCCATCGGGGCATCAAGGCGCTCAGGCGTCTCTTCAGCCACGGCGGCGACTAGAAAAGATGGATACCACCGAGCTTATCGAGACCTTGGCGAACACGGCACGGCCCGTAAGCGTCATTCGCCCTCCGCTCTTCCGGACTGGCTGCTGGCTCCTGATCGCGGTCGCCATCGTCATCCTGCTCGCCGTCCAACATGGTCTTCGTTCGGACATCGCGCATCAGGTACGTAACCCGTCATTCGTGTTTGGTGCTGCGGCATCCTTTCTCACGGGCGCGCTGGCCGCACTAAGTTGCCTGATGGCAAGCCTGCCCGACCGTTCGCGATCCTGGTTGCTTCTTCCGCTGCCGCCGCTTGCGGTGTGGATGGCAACCCTTGGCTATGGTTGCCTGACGGGCTGGGTCAGCTACGACGCGGGCACCCTGCAATTCGGCAGCGCTTTTCGGTGCTTCGCCACGGTGCTCCTCGTCAGCCTGCCATTGTCGGCATCGATCTTTGCGATGTTACGTCACGTCGCCCACCTGCGCCCAGCCATGGTGACGCTGGCGGCCGGATTGGCCGTTGCGGGCATAACCTCGACGGCCATGTCGCTCCTTTACCGCCTTGATGCCACTATCATGAACCTGATCTGGAATCTTGGAACGACAGCGCTGATCGTAGTCATTGAGGCCACCGTTGGACGGCGTGTCCTGTCGCGCATGGCGGGCTCGGCCGGACGCTGATGCAAGTAGTGAAACGCGCCTAGACACTTTCACTCTGCCCGACGGTACCCATACTGGCGTCGGCCGGTGTGGTGCTGCTGGGACGAAGGTCCGCCCCGAAACTAAGCTAGGACCGCTTTCCATCAACTGCGGTCGTTGGTGAGTTTCGAACCAGGCAAGGCCCGGAAATGTGAGATCCCACTTCCTGAATGCTCTTTCACCGCTTGACCTGCA
>CAXSEX010000190.1:6905-8320 GCA_964236415.1 uncultured Acetobacteraceae bacterium
CAGACTGCAATCCACCATCAGCTGATATTCAAACCGAAACTCCACCGTCCGGCCTCGGCAGCCCCGCCGTCTCCGCCAACGCCCAAGCAACCCCCGGCGCCCCCGCCAGGATCGGCCCGCCGGCCGCAGCGCCACCCGGCAGAAAGGCGTTCACCGCCGCCCCGGCCTCCGTCAGGATCGCCAAGGCGGCGGCGCAGTCCCACAGGTTGATGTGCAACTCGGCATAGCCGTCCATCCGCCCGGCCGCGACGTCCGCCAGGCCCAGTGCGCCGGAGCCGCCGGCGCGCAGCATGACGCCCGCGTCCAGCACCCGGCGGCACAGCGCGAGGTAGTCGGCGGCGGCGACGCGCGGCGACCACCCGGCCTCGATGATCGCGCGGTCCAGGCTCTCGGTCGCCGCCACCCGGATGGGCGCGCCGTTCAGCGTGGCGCCCTGCCCTTGGCAGCCGGCGAAGGTTTCGGCCATGGCGGGCGCAGCCAGCACGCCGAGCAGGAGGCCGTCGCCCTCGACCAGGCCGACCGAGACGCACCAGCGCAGGCGACCGTCCCGGGTGCGGCCGGCCTCCTCGCCCAGGAAGCCGTCCTCCGGAAAGGCGGCGGCGAGGCCGTCCGACAAAAACTGCTCGACGGCGCCGTCCGCCTCCGTCAGCCAGTCCTGCCGGTCCTTCAGCGTCGCCTGGGGCGCGCCGGGCGGCGGGCGCATCCGCATCGCCAGCGCGCCCCCCTGCCCGGCCAACTCCTGCGCCACGGCGAAGCGGCGGGCAAGCGCGCTCACGGCTGGATGCTTGACAAGGGGGCGGCAAGCGGCTGGATGGGCGGCATGAGGCGCATGGTGATCCTTCTGGGTATGCTGGCCGTCGCGGGCTGCGCCGGCTACGAGCCGCGGGTGGAGACCGACCGCTCCGCGCCAAAATACCAGGCCGACCTGGCATCATGCCAGCAATCGTCGGTGGACGCGGTCAACAAGCGCAACGCCAAGACCGGCCTCGCTTGGTTCAGCTCCCCGGTGCGGCGCCCGTTCCAGATCCGCGAGGCGATCCGGGCCTGCGTCCGGGAGCAAGGCTATGTCGTCCCGGGGTAGAAAGGGTCGTCCCGGGACAGACGGGGACGCTAAGCGGAGAGCACGTCCAGGCGGTATTTCTCCGCGCGCTGCTGGGTGACGGGCCGCAGCGCCGGGGCACAGGCGGCGACCATCGCCTCCGCCGCGTCGTCGCCGGTGCAGAACCCGTCGGTCGGGCCGTGCCAGTTGACCAGGATGATGGCGCCGCCGGGCGAGAGCGATTGCAGCGAAAGCCGGGCCGCGGCCGCCCGGTCAGCGTCGTCCAGGTAATAAAGGACCTCGGAGAACAGGATCAGGTCAAAGGCGCCGGGAGGCCAGTCCTGCGGGACCACCATGCGGGCGAACTGGACGTGCG
>CAXSEX010000191.1:0-8305 GCA_964236415.1 uncultured Acetobacteraceae bacterium
GGCGTGCTCGATGAACAGGTAGAGGTGGCGCGACGCTTTGAGCAGCGGCACGGCGCCGTCGCGGTCCTGCACGCAAGCCGGGCCAGCTTGCAGCGCCAACGCGCGCCCATCCGTATCGGCGAGGGCATGGCGCTTGCGGCCCCCGACACGGACCCTAACAAACAACGCAACGTCGCCAGACTCGACATTTAAGACGAAACCGTCGCATGACTCGGGACTACTCGTCATCCTGTTGAACATCAGTTTCGTCCAAACGCAGGTAGCTTCAAAGATGCCCGTCCTTCCTATGCATTCCCTTACGGCTCAGGCGCTTGACGCCAAGTTTGCGAACAAGCAGCGGCGCTATGAGAGCAAGTACAGCGCGTCCTACCTCCACCACCCCTCGCCGCCACCAAGGCTCGCAGCGCCTCCCCGGCCGTCAAACCCGATGTTTGAAGCGCTGCGCGCTGCTGCTGCACATCTGAACCTTCCCGAGGAGAACGAGCGGCACGGTCCATCCACTGCGGCATCAGCCGTTTCAGCAAGGCGGCGTCCAGTTCGCAAGGCGGCGCTTGGCACAGCCGCAACCCTGGCGTTGTGCGCGCTTGCCGGAGGCAGCTACTATGCATGGGCTGTCCAAGCGGCGAATGGCGGACAGGCCGCCGTCAATGCCACTCTGGCCACCTTTGCGCAGCGCTTCCATGACTTCGCGGCAAACCAGGCCCTGTTTCGCACCCTGAGCGAGAAGGTTGCGCTGCTGCGGCCAGCACCTGCGCCGGCGCCCGAGGCAGGGCCTGCTGCCTCGCCCGCGCGGGAGGAGATGGCCGAAGGCCCGGCCCTGCGCCCAGCGCTGCAACCGGCACAACCCGTGGCGGAACCTGCCGCGCCTGCTGCCGCCATGCCGGGACGACCGATGCCCGACGCCTTGACGCCAGCTCCATCCGCTTCGCCTCCGTTCTCCCCCGCGCCTTCGGATGCATTCAGCCCGGCAGGGGTCCGGTCGCCCGGATCGCCCAAACCAGCCGAGACTGCCGCATCAAAGCCCGAGGTGGCGGAGCATGCCAAGCCGGCGCCCGCTCAAGCCGAGCCGCCAACTGCCACCGTTGCCGCACCCGACACCGCAAGGGCAGCATCCGCGGCGCCTGTCGCCACCACGCAACAATTGGCCAGCCTGTTTGCGCTGGTGAGGCAGGTGGACCTGCTCGTGCGCGATACGCAAGCCGAGAACGAAAGGCAACGCACTCAGGTTGTAGGCTTGGTCGGAAGCCTGCAGGACAAGATGACGGACCTGGAGCACCGCTTGGTCGTGGCCACGCAAGACATGCGCGACGCACGCGACGAGGGTGCCCAGCTCCGCACGGAGATCGCAGTGCTGGCCGATACCCTGCAAGCCAGCAGCAAAGTAATGGAGCAACGCCTCAATCTTGCGCTTGCACGCAGTTCTGCGGGCGTCGCTTTGGAACCGGGCGAGCAGCAGGCTGGAGCGGCATCGCCCTCTCCCACGTCTGCTGACGACGGCAAGGCCGTCGCTGCCGAAACCACGGCGACAGACTCTGCGCGCATTGTGAACGACTACCACGTGCAAGCGGCGTCATTCGGCGTCGCGGTGCTAAGCGATGCCGGTGCAGCGCCAAGGCAAGCCGGCGGGCGCTTGGTCACGGTTGGCGACCAAGTGCCTGGTGTTGGCCGGGTCACCAGCATCACCCCGCACGGCACTTCATGGATTGTGCAAACGGATCATGGCGTTATCCAGTAAAGGTTTCGATCTTTCAGCTCACGGACCCTGCTATAACGGCAACACCGTTCACTTTGCTGTCCGGATGGCAGCGCTGAAATCGATGCGCGTGGTCGGCTGCGGCGTGCGCGGACGCAGCGGGTAGCCGCTCATCTTGCGCTGCCCCCGCGCGGCCCCTGCCGGCCCCGGGAACCCGCCACGCGCTCCTCCCGGATTTCGTCCAGCACCTCGCCATGCAGGAACGGCAGCCGGCCCGCGCCAAGCGTTGCGAGCGTGTCCGGGTCCTCGTCGGCCCGCAGCGCCGCCTCGTGCATGCGGCCGCGCACGGCGAAATGCGCCACAGCCAAGCCCCAGAACTCCTGGCGCACCCGGCACGGTCACGCCACGGGCCAATCGGCGGGCACACCCCCGTGCAGTTCCTGCACGAGGCCGCGCAGCGGATCGCTCGGGGCGAGGGTGCCGTGGCCGCCGTGTGCGGGGCCGAAAGCAGCCACACGGCAACCCATGCGGCGCGGCCTGACGCTGGCATGGACGCCGCCCGCCGTGCCCCGTCCCGAGTGGAGCGGCGCTTGGCTGCCGGCGCGCAACCGCAGCTACCTCCATCCCCTGGCGCTTCGCCACGGCATCACGGAGCCGGTTGCCGTGTATCCGCTTTATGAAGGCGCTGCCGCGGCCGCATGGGGCCAAACGCCCGCCCAGGCCACGGCCGAGTCGGCCGCGATGTGGGCGCAGCTCTCCGAAACGGCCGCACGCAACCCCAATGCCTGGCTGCAGGAGGGCCGCCGGGGGGAGGAGATCGCGTCGGTCGGTGTCGCCGGGCAACCGCATGGTCGCCTGGCCGTATCCCAAGCTGATGATCGCGAACCCGGCGGTGAACCAGGGCGCCGCCTTGTTGCTGACCAGCCTGCGACAGCTTCGCGCACGCGGCTGGGCTGGAAGCCGTGCTGGACGCCGTGGCGGGTGAAGGTTTGGCGGCATTGGGCATGCTGGAGCTGCATAGCTGCTTTCCGGTGGTCCCGAAGATGGCGCTGCGGCGCCTCGGCCTGCCGCCCGGCACGCCCGTGAGCGCCGCCGGCGGGCTGATCCACGGAGCGCCGCTCAACAACACCATGACCCACGGCGCAGCCGCCTGCGTGCGCGCCTTGCGAAACGCCGACACGCTCGCGCTGCTGTATGGCCAAAGGGGCTATCTGACCGGGCACCACGCGCTTGTGCTCGGCCGTGAGCCGGCGCCCTTGGCCGCCGTGCTGCGCCCCTCCGGCCGGCCGGCGGACGCGGCTCGGCGCCGCCGCCCGGCGCCCCAGACTTCGGCGCCGTGGTGCTGCGGCTGCCCGGCGGGGGGCGCACGCTCGCGCGCGTGCCGGCCGGGGACGCCGGCACGCTGGCCCGGCTCATGTCGCCCAATGCAAGCCCGGTCGGGATGGACGGCACCGTGTCAGCCGCGCAGAACGGGCTGCTGGAATGGCGTGCGTAGGTTGACCGGTGACCAAGCTGGCCAATGGCTTGCGGCGAGAGCAAAGGAGCCAGCGATGACACCTCCCAATGACCAAGCACTCATGGACGGGGCTGCGGGCACTCGAAGGCCTGCCTGAACACGATGGGTTGGCGGCGAGAAGGTTGCTGCGCGTGCTGTGCAAGCCCGGAGGTTCAGCATCAAGGCAGCTTTGACCTTGCCTCGCTCAGGACCTGGCTAGGCCGCCGCCGCCGCAGCAACTGTTCCTCCACCACGTGGCTACAAAGCGACAGGGCGAAGAAGGCGAGGCTGACGAAGGTGAAGCCCTCGGCGGCGAGACCCGGCCACACCGGGTCGCGGAGCGCCTGCGACATGGTGCGCCGAACAGGTCGATCACCGTGTTCACCAGGCCCGGGACCGACTGCCGCAACGCCTGCGGCAGCGTCACCAGCCACGTCGCCTGCAAGGGGAGCAACCCGAGGCAGTAGCCGGCCACGGCCCGGCGCTTCAGGCCGGTCATCGCGCCATCGGCGCCACGCGCCGGTTATTACCAGATCAAAAGGACGGTGCAGTCGGGAGCGCCAACGTGACATGCTCTTGCGCCACGTTTTTCCTCTGATCGCATCCATGATGTTGGCCTTGATCGCCTGCGCTGCTGTTTCGGACTGGACCTTGCTGAAACCGGGCGGCCGCTTCGGGGTGAAGGGCGGCGAGAAGCAGGCTTTGCGGGAATGGCCAGCTTCCGTCACATTCCCGCATGACGATGGCTTTCTATTAAGCGGAGTGACGACATGGGCGGCTTGGTGATCAGCGGCGGCCGGGTGGTCGATCCGGCGAGCGGGATGGACGCCGTGGGCGACGTGGCGCTGCTGGACGGCAGGATCGCCGCCGTGGGAACGGGGCTGGGCGGCGCCGAGCGGACCATCGACGCCGCCGGGCTGGTGGTGGCGCCCGGGTTCATCGACCTGCACGCGCACGGCCAGTCGATCCCCGCCGACCGCATGCAGGCCTTCGACGGCGTGACCACGACGCTTGACCTGGAGGCGGGAGTGATGCCGGTGGCGGCCTGGTACCGGCGCCAGACGGCGCAAGGGCGGGTGCTGAACTACGGCGCGTCCGCCAACTGGGCCTTTGCCCGCATCGGCGTCATGACCGGCTCCAACGAGGAAGCCTCGCTGGAAGCGTTCGGCCGCGCCATGCGGGACCGCCGCTGGGTGGAAAACGTCGCGAGCGACCCCGAAGTGGCGGGCATCCTCGACCGCCTGGCGCGCGGGCTGGAGGAGGGCGGCATCGGCGTCGGCATCCTCAACGCCTACGCGCCCGGCGCCGGCGTGCAGGAGTTGACGGCGGTGTGCGAGCTGGCGGCGGCGCACGGCGTGCCGACCTTCACCCACGTCGCCTTCATGTCGCGCATCGACCCGGAAAGTGCGGCCGAGGCCTATGTCCGCCTGATCGGCTACGCCGGGGCCACGGGCGCGCACATGCACATCTGCCACTTCAACAGTTCCAGCAAGACGGACGTGGAACGCTGCGCCCGGCTGGTGACGAAGGCGCAGGAGCAAGGCCTGCCGATCACGCTGGAGGCCTACCCGTACGGCACCGGCTCCACCGTGCTGGCCGCCGCCTTCTTCAACGATCCCGAGTTCGAGGCCAGGCACGGCACCGGCTACGATTCGGTGCAGCGGGTGACGGACGGGCGGCGCTTCCACAACCGGGAGGAACTGCTGGCGGCGCAGGCGGAGGAACCCTCGACCCTGGTGCTGTGGCACATCCTGGACACGGAGAACAACGAGCGGCACCGCGCGCTGCTGGACATGTCGGTGCTGTTCCCTGGCGGCGCCATCGCCTCGGACGCGATGCCCTGGTCGCTCCCGGACGGCACGGCCTACACCGGCGACGCCTGGCCGCTGCCGGAGGACGCCACCTCCCACCCGCGCTCCGCCGGCTGCTTCACCCGCTTCCTGCGCCATTGGGTGCGCGAGCGCCAGGCGGTCTCGCTGCTGGACGGCGTGCGCAAGTGCGCGCTGATCCCCGCCGAGATCCTGGCGCCGAGCACGCCCGCCATGCAGGCCAAGGGACGGCTGCAGCCGGGCGCGGACGCCGACGTGGTCGTGTTCGACTTCGAAACGCTGACCGACCGGGCCGAGTTCTCGGCGATGAACCGCCCGGCGGAGGGCGTGCGGCACCTTTTGGTCAGCGGGCAGCCGGTGATCGCGGACGGGGTGATGGACGTGGCGGCGCGGCCGGGGCGGCCGGTGCGCCGGCCCGTCGCCGGCTGACGCGCGTGCCCGTCCCAATCCTGCTGGTCGCCGGCTTCCTGGGCGCCGGCAAGACCACGGTGGTGAACCACCTGCTCGCCCATGCCGAGGGCCGGCGGATCGCCGCCGTGGTCAACGACTTCGGCGCGGTCAACATCGACGCCGAGCTGATCGCCGGCGCCAGCGACGGGGTGGTCAGCCTGGCCAATGGCTGCATCTGCTGCTCGCTGGAGGGCGACCTGCTGCGCACGCTGGCAAGCCTCCTGCGGCGCAGCCCGTGCCCGGAG
Source organism: uncultured Acetobacteraceae bacterium (assembly GCA_964236415.1). Classification (GTDB taxonomy): domain Bacteria; phylum Pseudomonadota; class Alphaproteobacteria; order Acetobacterales; family Acetobacteraceae; genus CAHJXG01. The sequence continues at coordinate 5,713 of CAXSEX010000191.1, forward strand.
GCCATCGTGATCGAGACCAGCGGCGTGGCCGACCCGGCGGACATCGTCCGCAACCTCATGGACCCCGTGATCTCCAAGGAAGCGCCGCTGGAAACCGTGCTTTGCGTGGTGGACGCGACGGCTCCCGCAGAAGCGTTGAACGACGCTTTGCTCCGCTCGCAGCTTCGGGCCGCGGACGTGGTGGCGCTGAGCAAGGTGGACCTCGCGGATGCCGCCGGGCTGGAGCGGGTCCGCGCCACCGTGGCGGCAGCCAAGCCGGCAGCGGTCGTCGTCGATGCCGTCCACGGCCAGGTGCCCTCGGTGCTGCTGTTCCCCGACGACCCGGGCCGTCCGCCGCCGCCCCGCGACCCGGGCCGGCGCCGCCCGGCGGCCGACCGGTTCGAAACCCTCAGTTGGACATCCGAGCAGCCGGTCTCGCTGCCCCGCCTGCAGGCCGCGATCGGCCGGCTTGCCCCGAAGCTCGCCCGGGCCAAAGGGCTGTTCGAGACGGCGGAGCAGCCCGGCCGCCAGCTCCTGTTCCAGCTCGCCGGCGGGCGCGCGACGCTGGCCGCGGCCGGCGCGCCGACGCCGGGGGTGCCCCGGGCGCGGATCGTGTTCATCGCCGAGATCGGCGTCCTTTCGGCGGACGAGATCGGCAGGATCATGGACGGCTGCGTGCGCCCGGCCTCGCCAAGCACCGCGACCTCCGCCGCGTCCTGATCCGCCGCCGGGTCGGACGGATGGAGCCTGCTTGCCCGGCCGTTCCCGCCATTCTGCCGGCCACCGCCGCACAAGCGCAGACGGCGCCCAAGGTGCTGCGCGTGGTGCCCAGCGCCGACCTGACGCAGCTTGATCCCGGCTTCGCCAGCATCGTCATCACCCGCATCCATGGATTGATGGGCTACGAGACGCTGTTCGCTTGGGACAGCATGCAGCCCAAGCCGCAGATGGTGGAGGACTGGAGCACGGCGGCTGACGGGCTGGCCTGGCGGTTCGCGCTGCGGCCGCGCCTGCGAGGTCAAGCTGTCCAGGTCCTGTCCAGCGATGCCGTTCTCGCTCGGCTCCGGCATCGGCCAGGTGCCGGTCATCATGCGGGCGCAGGACCTGGCCGGCGACCCGGCAAAGCCCATCGCCACCGCCATCGGCTCCGGCCCCTTCCGCTTCAACAAGGACCTGCGGGTCAGCGGCGCGCTGGCCATGTTCGACCGCAACCCCGACTATATGCGACGGGACGAGCTTCCAGACGGGCAGGCAGCCGCCGGGTCAAGGTGGACCGGGTGAAGCGGCGGGTGATCCCCGATCCGTCCACCGCCGTCGCCGCCTCGCAGGCGGGCGAGGTCGACGTGATCGAGCAACCCGCGCTGGACCTGCTGCCGCTGGTCCGCCGCACCCCGAACATCCGCGTGCAGGCGCTCACGGGCCTCGAAGAAGACCGTGAACCCCAGCAACGAACGGATCGCCATAAGACGTTTGACGGCACGGGCCGGCACAAGGCCCGCGGGCGCCTGCGCGTGCCAGGGAACGTCAGCCTGCTGCGCCTGCCGCCTTGCAGCCCTGAACTCAACCCCGTCGAGAACATCTGGGACTGCCTGCGCGACAACAAGCCGGGCAACAGCGTGTTCGACACCTATGACACCATCGTGGACCGATGCTGCGCCGCCTGGAACTGGTTCACCGAAACGCCAGACCGCATTCGCTCCGTCGCCGGCGCGCCCTGGACCAGAACAGTCAAGGCATAGGACGGTTGGTACTATGCCCCATGGCGGCGCGGCTCCGGGCCGTGAAGGCCACGCCCTTTGCACGCTGGGTTTGCTGCCGGGCAATGACAAGCCAGGATCTCCGACTATGCTTGCGGCATGCTCGATTCGCTCCGCACCGCCGGCTTCCAGATCGAATTCCACTCGCACGCGGAAGCGATCCTAAGGGCAGCATCGGAAACAAGTGCTCTGGCACTCCGATAAAGCTGCCCGTCCAAACAAAGGCTTAGGGCTTGTTCGACACCGCGATCCATAGCGATAGTTGTCGAACAAGCTCTAAGCGTGGATTTCGCTGAAGTGGTCGATCAGCTCGAAACCATTCTGGCGACGGCAACCATCCCCATTGAAGAAATCATCGGTTCTGGCGGCGGTGAAACCAAGGGCACGCAGCGGCTCAGGCGAGCGCTGCATGACCACGGGTGGCGCAAGCGCAAATTCGAGGTCCAGAGAACAATCGACGGGGTTCAGCGAGAATCGATCTCCCATGAGGTTGATCATATTGCCCGGTTTCCAGCAGGCGTGGTCGCGCTGGAGATAGAATGGAACAACAAAGACCCATTCTTCGACCGCGACCTGGAGAACTACAAACGTCTGCACGCCGATGGCGCAATCTCCATCGGCGTCCTGATCACGCGTGCCGCCTCAAAGCGCTGCGTGGTTCCAATCCCCACGAGTTTCATGCCAGACCTGAACCAGGTAGCCGGACCGACTCAGAATCGGCCTGTCACACCACGCTCCGGCGCTGAACATTCGGGAGAAAGCCTGGCACGCGCTATCAGCCTTGACCGAATCAGGACAGCACATGAACCCAAGTTTATTGCAGGCGACGCGAGCACGAAATTGCATCTGAACTTTGA
>CAXSEX010000192.1:0-8300 GCA_964236415.1 uncultured Acetobacteraceae bacterium
ATGCTATCCCTCATCAGCGCACTCATCTGGATACAATGAATGTCAACGCCGTCTAAGTGATAGCGTCCGTCAAGCTGGTGTAATTTCGGTATAGGTTTGAATGGCTTTGGATCATGCGGCTTGGGGTGTGGTCTGGGTAGACGGGAGGGGCGTCGCCTTGCCGTCGATGGTGGGCGAGATCAGGCCTGCCATGCCTTCTGCCTGCATGTAGCGGTGCTGGAGCTGCCATGGCCAGGGCATTCCTCATCCAGTGAACCCGGCACCGTTGCCACGTGGCACCCATCACGCGGCGGATCGCCACCGTCAGGCCGTCGTGCGCGTCGGAGGTCACCAGCTTGACCCCGCGCAGGCCGCGCCGGACCAGGTTGCGCAGGAACGTGGACCAGAAGGTGTTGGCCTCGCTGGGGCCGATGTCCGGCAAACCTCTCGGTTTGACGTGCAGCCCCACGATCTCCCGCCTGCCCTCGCTGTCCACGGCCACGGCGGTAATCGCCGCGACCAAGACGATCCGACCGCCCTCGCGCTGCTTCAAATGCGTCGCGTTCAGCCACAAGTAGGGCCAATCGCCTATGTGGGGGCGGTCGAAAAAGGCATTCACCCGACCGTCGATGTCCTTGCACAGCGTGCTCACCGTGCTCTCGCTGATGCCCGCCAGTCTCATTGCCTTCGTACCAGGTCATCGACGCGCCGGGTCGAAACGCCGCAGATCCCGGCGAAACCCGCAAGGTTTGCGCGGGCTTCCTGGATTGCGGCGACCAATCCGATGGCCACCCAATCCCACCATGAATTCCCACCACGTCCACAGACGCCACCGGTCCGGCAACAAGCAGAAGGTGGTTCACTATCCAGGTACGGTGTCGTGCCCAGTCCGATCATCAAAAGCCCGTTCCATGTCGTGACCTCCATGGGTGCCCGCGGCCAAACCGGGCAGGGGATTCCTTCCCGGTGATGTGAGGGCCGGGGTCGCATCCGGTCGGAGCCGTCCCCCTCGGAAGCCCGTTGCTCGACCGGCGCAGGACAAGCGCTTGTCAAAGGGAGACGACATGGCCGATCAAGAACTCAAGATGCTGGTTGCGCAGGGTTTGCAGGCCCTCAAGGCCGGCAGCGAGGTGGCGAAGAAGGCCACCGGCGAGATCCAGAACGACGCGAGCAGCCCCGAGCTGCAAGCCGCCCTGCAAGCGGGCAACAAAACCTCCGAGCAGTGGGCGCAGCGCATTGCCCAGGCGTTGCAGGAGGCTGGCAGCGCCGAGGACACCGGCAACCCGGTGCTGGACGCGCATTACGAAGTCAGCAAGAAGATCCGGCAAAAGGCGCCGGACGCGGCCACCCGCGACCTCGGCATCATCGCGGCCGGGCAGCTCGCCTTGCATTACTGGATCGCCTCGTTCGGCACGCTCCGCAACTACGCCGCGAAGCTGGGCATGAGCCAGGCCGAGCAGGGCATGGCGGCGTCGCTTGAGGAGGCCAAGCAAGCGGACCAGCAGCACACCGCGCTTGCGGAGAAGCTGCTGGGCGCGGGCTAGGCGCTGCGCGTCCAGTTCACCACGAGCCTGGGTGCCGCTCAGCGCCCAGGTGCTTGGTTGAGCGCATCCCACCGTTTCGGTCCCGCCTTGCTGGCGAAGGCGCCTCCCATCTGATAGCTGTCGCTATGCCCTCTGGTCAGGGTGCGTTGAGGCTGGCGAACACCTGACAGGACCGTTCTGGATGGCCCGGTGGCCGGGATGCCATGCAGGATAGCCAGGCTCTTGTGAGTTCCGGGGTGTTGAGGCAAGGACCGGGATGCAAGATTGAAGGCAACCGGTGCATGAGCAAAAGCAGAAGTAGCTGACCGGCTCGCGCGAGGAGCCTTCAGCATGGCGGCATCCGACCCGATCAACCCTTCGGGCTTGATCGACGATGCCAAGTGCTTCACGCTGGTGTGTCAGCACTGCTCGCCGGAGGGTGCGCGTTGGCCGTGGTGCGGCAGCGGCGCTGCCATCCGGGACGGATGCGACGACACGCGGTCCTGCCGGCAGTGGTATCGCTACAAGGCGTGCGCTGAACGCTTGGACGACTTGACCGGCACGGTGCTGGCCGGGCACCACCAGCCGCTGCGGGTGTTGTGCCTCCCCTTCGTGTATCCGTGCCTTTCCCATCGGCAGATCGTGGGTGAGCTGGGCCTAGCCGTTTTGGACGTGCAGGCCATGGTGGAGCAGCTGCATCGCGACTTGGTCACCAGAATGCTGGCGGTGAAGCTGCAGGGCGAGGTGGAGCCGGATGCGAGGGCATCCAGCGGGATCGACGAGGTTTGCATCGTGGCCGGGCACAAAGGGCAGCCGGCGGCGGTGGCCAAAAAGACGGCTCGGGCGCTGTCGCAGGCCGGCAAGAGCGCTGGGCCGCGGGTCGGCTTGCGAAGGGCAAGCCGTCCGTCTCCAGCATGATCCAACGTGATGGCCAGGTAGTCTCGCGCATGCTGGCCAACGTGCAGCAGACCACGATCAAGCCGATTATCAAGGCGGTTGTGACTGAGGGCACCCCCGCCCACACGGACAAACACAGCATTCACGCGCTCTTGCCCGCTTGGGGCTGCCGACACAAAACCATTTACCACGCCCAAGGCGAGTATGCCCGCAACGAGGACGGCGACGGCTTCTGCGAGGTCCACGCCAACATAATGGAGGGGGTCTGGTCGCTGCTGCGCTTCTGGCTGCGCCCGCGCCGCGGCATCTCGCAAGACAAGTCGCCGCTCTGCCTCGGCTCCTTCCAGTTCGTATACAACGCGCGCCGGTGCGGCAAAGCCCTGCTCAGTGCACTCATCGCCACAACGCCTGGCGGCAACGCCTGATCCCACGCGCATGTGTACCGGGCGTTCCGGCACCCGGCAAACCCCCGCTCTGGCCTGACGTTGGCGCAACCATGGGCGGGGCGTGGCACGGTGGGTCAGACCGGCCCTCCCCAACACGCGCCGGCACGCTTGCGACGGCATCACCAACGAGGGAAGCTGATGGAGTCAACCATCGAGATCAACGGCCAGGCGTATCGCCTCAGCCTCGACCCGCGGACCACCTTGCTGGACGCGCTGCGCGAAACGGTCGGGCTGACCGGCACCAAGAAGGGGTGCGACCAGGGACAGTGCGGGTCGTGCACGGTTCTGATGGACGGGGTGCGAGTGCTGTCCTGTTTCACGCTGGTCGCGGAGGTGACGGGCTCCGTCACCACTATCGAGGGCCTGTCGGGCGAGACCGGGCCGCTGCACCCGATGCAACAGGCCTTTCTGGACTGCGACGCCTACCAGTGCGGCTACTGCACACCGGGCCAGATCCTCAGCGCGGTGGCCTGCGTGGAGGAGGGCCACGCCGGCACGGAGGGCGAGATACGCGAGTACATGAGCGGCAACCTGTGCCGCTGCGCGGCCTACCCCAACATCGTCCGTGCCGTGCAGCAGGCCGCCCAGGAAACGACGCGGTGGAAAATGGCGGGCCGGAAGGAGGTGGCCTGATGCGCCCGTTCAGCTACGAGCGCGCCGCACCCGACGGCAACGCCCGGCACCTGGCGGGCCTCTTCGGGAACGGCGCGCCCGACGCCACCCCGACGCAGCACCCGACGCAGTATCTGGCCGGCGGCACCACCATGCTCGACTTGACGAAGCTGGATGTGATGCGGCCGGAGCGCCTGGTCGCCATTCGCCACCTCGGCGACACTTACGGCGCGATCAGCGCCGACGAGGCCGGGCTGACGCTCGGCGCCCTAGTCCGCATGTCCGCGGCCGCCGACCACCCGGTGCTGCGCCGCGACTACCCGGCCCTGTCGGACGCGCTGTCGCAAGCGGCGAGCCCGCAGATACGCAACATGGCCACCCTGGGCGGCACCGTGCTGCAACGCACCCGTTGCAACTATTTCCGCGACACGAGCTGGGCCGCCTGCAACAAGCGCGAGCCTGGCTCCGGCTGCGCCGCGACCGGTGGCAGCAACCGGCTCCTGGCCGTGCTCGGGGTCAGCGAGCACTGCATCGCCCACTATCCCGGGGACTTCGCAGTGGTCCTGGCGGCGCTGGGCGCGACGGCCACGGTGCTGAATACGGACGGCACAACGCGCACGGTGGACGTGGAGGAGCTGCACCGCCTTCCCGGCGACACCCCTCACATCGAGACCAACCTGCGGCCGGGTGAACTCCTCACCAGCTTCCACGTGCCGGCCGGGCCGTGGACCCGGCACTCGCTCTACCTGAAAGTGCGGGAGCGGGAGTCATACGCCTTCGCCCTAGCCTCCGCTGCCGTGGCGCTCGACCTCCGGCCGGACGGCACGGTGGCAGCCGCGCGCATCGGCCTTGGCGGGCTGGTCGCCAAGCCATGGCGCTCCCACGAGGCCGAAGCGGCGCTGACCGGGCGCAGGCTGGACGAGCATGCCGCCCGGGACGCGGCGGAGCGCGCCTTCGCCGGCGCCGTCACCCATGGCGAAAACGCGTTCAAGCCCGAGCTTGGGCGGCAAACGCTGGTGCGGGCGCTGCTGCAGGCGGCGGAGAGGGAGAACTGACATGGACAGGGACAGCTTCACCCAAATCGGCAAGCCGGCCGTCCGCATCGACGGGCGCGCCAAGGTCACCGGCCGTGCCCTTTACGCGTCCGACGAGGCAGTGTCCAACCCGGCCTACGCGTTCCTGGTCACCAGCGCGGTCGCCCGGGGCCGGGTCGCCGGCATAGACCAGCGCACGGCGGAGGCGGTGCCGGGTGTGCTCGACATCTTGACCCACTGGAACGTGGGCGGGGAAGCGAAGAAGCCCGCCCTCGCTTCCGGCGGCGAGACCACCACCACCATGGAAAGCGACCAGGTTTGGCACGACGGCCAGATCATCGCCGTGGTGGTGGCCGACAGCTACGAGGCGGCGCGCGAGGCCGCCCACAAGGTGGACGTCTCCTACGAGGAGGAGCAGCCGTCCGCCACGTTTGACAGCCCTGGTGCCGAGACCGAGCTCCGGGACGACGGCGAGCACGAGGACTTCGCCGTGGGCGACGCGGACGCGGCCTTCGCCCGAGCGCCCATGACGGTGGACGCCCGCTACGGCACCCCCACCCAGCACCACAACCCCATCGAGCTCTACACAACGACCTGCGCCTGGAACGGCGACCAGCTCACCATATGGGAGCCCAGCCAGTTCGTGTACGGCCTGCGCGGCAACGTCGCCAAGCAGATCGGCATCGAGCCCGACAAGGTGCGGGTGGTGTCCAAGTTCGTCGGCGGCGCGTTCGGCTCCAAGGGCGGCGCCACCGCACGCACCGCTTGGATCGCGGTCGCCGCCCGCCGTCTTGGCCGGCCGGTCAAGCTGGTGGCCACCCGCTCCCAGGGCTACACGATTGTGACATACCGGGCGGAAACGCGCCACCATGTCCGGCTGGGCGCCGACCGGGACGGCAGGCTGTTGTCCTTCCGGCACGAGGGGTGGGAGGTGACGTCCCGGCCCAGCACCTACAACGTGTCCGGCACTGAATCCATGGCCCGCGCCTACCGCTGCCCCAACATCCTCACCCGCGTGAGCATCGTGCACGCGGACCGCAACACGCCCGGCTTCATGCGCGCCCCGCCGGACGCGCCCTACATGTTCGCGCTGGAATCGGCGATGGACGAGCTGGCGTGCAAGCTGAACATGGACCCGGTGGAGCTGCGACGGCGCAACGAGCCGGAGCGCGACCCGGTCACCGGGCTGCCCTTCTCCAGCCGCCACCTCCTTGCCTGCCTCGACCAGGGGGAGGAGCGCTTCGGCTGGAGCCGGCGCGACCCCCGGCCCGGCTCCATGCGTGACGGCGACTGGCTGGTGGGCTGGGGCATGGCGGCGGCCACCTACCCGTCCAACATCGCGGCCAGCGCCGCCCGCGTCACCCTGCGGCCGGAAGGCGGCGCCCGGGTCCGGCTGGCCGGGCACGAGATCGGCAACGGCGCCTACACGGTGGTGGCGATAGTGGCGGCGGACCGGCTGGGGCTGGAGGTGGGACAGGTCGCGGTGGAGATGGGCGACACGGGGTACCCGCCTGCCCCCCTGGCCGCCGGGTCGAGCCACACCGCCAGCATCAGCCACGCCGTGGCGCGCGCCTGCGAGGAGTTGCGCGACCGCATCGCGCGCGCTTCCGTCACCAGCAACGACGGCCCTCTCGCCGGGCGCGACCCGGCGGGCGTGCGGCTGGTGGACGGCCGCGTCGTGGCGGCCGACGGCGCGTCGGAGCCGTTGGCGGACGCCGTCCGGCGCATCAGCGGCGGCGCGGTCGAGGCCTACGCCGAGAACGTGCCGCAAGGCGCCCCGGAGGGGGCGATGGGCAAGCTGTTCAGCGGGCAGATGCCGATGGTGCGCGGGCAGAAGCGCAAAGACGTGACCGCCTTCGCCTACGGCGCGCAGTTCGTGGAGGTGCGCGTCCACCGCCGCACCTGCGAGGTGCGGGTGCCCCGTATGGTGGGCGCCTTCGCCGCGGGCACGATCGTCAACCCCATGGCCGCGCACAGCCAGCTTATGGCCGGCATGATCTGGGGCATCTCGTCGGCCCTGCATGAGAAAACCGAGATCGACGGACGGGCCGCGCGCTACGTGAACGACAACCTGTCCGAGTACCACATCCCTGTTTGCGCGGACGTGCGAACCGTGGAAGTGATAATGGTGCCGGAACGGGACGACGCGGTGAACCCGCTCGGCATCAAGGGAATTGGCGAGATCGGCATCGTGGGCGTGAACGCGGCGGTCGCCAACGCCGTCTTTCACGCCACCGGGTGCCGGGTCCGCGACCTGCCGATACGGGCGGAAAGCCTGCTGGGACGCATGGCGCCCGGCTGATCTGCCTCCTGACGGCGTTGTCAGGTTTGCGGAACATTGTTGGGATCCGGCCGGACTGCCCGTCGTAAGCCACGCTTCTTGGTCCACACGCTTGACGGCGGCGACATCAGGAGAGGAAGGCGCATTGTCTCACACTGATTGCTATCGGCGCTGGCGGTTGCCTCAGGTGGTTTGTTGCCGGGCACGTGCAAGCTCGGGAGGCAACAGGTGGCGAGGCGGATTGGGATGGCGACACAACGGGAGTTGTTGCAGGCGGTCAGCGCACGGTATCGGGGTGGAGCGTGGGCGGAGCGGTCGCGCATCCTCGACGAGTTCGCGGCGGTCACGGGCTATCATCGCAAGCATGCGATCCCGCCGAAACGCACAACGTTTGCGGCTGGGTTGCTGGCGGGGTTGGGCAAGCGGGAGGAGGCGGACGGCTTTGTTCTGTCGGCGCGGTCGCGTGGTGCTGGACGAGGCGACGCGGGCCAAGCTGCTGGCGGTGAGCGCGGCCAGCATCGACCGCTTGCTGGCCGACGTACGCGCGGTGGCTGGCGGCGGTCGGCGCCGCCCGGCAGGGTTCGGTTCGGCGGTGCGGCGGAGCGTGCCGGTGCGGACGTTCAACGATTGGGGCAATCCGGCGCCGGGCTGGGCCGAGGTGGACTTCGTGGCGCATGGCGGCACGACGGTGTCGGGCGCTTTTGCGCAAACGATGGTGCTGACGGACGTTGCCACGGGGTGGACAGAGTGCATCCCGATCGTAGTGCGCGAGGCGGAGATGGTCGTGCACGCACTCTGCCGGGCGCGGGAGCTGTTCCCGTTTCCGCTGCGCGGGGTGGATTTCGACAACGACAGCCTGTTCATGAACGACCTGGTCGTGGGCTGGTGCCGGGCGGAGAGCCTGGAGGTGACGCGCTCGCGGGCGTATCGCAAGAACGACCAGGCGTGGGTCGAGCAGAAGAACGGCGCCATTGTGCGCCGGCTGGTCGGCTACGGGCGGTTCGAGGGCGTGCTGGCCGGCGAGGCGTCGGGCCGGTTGTATGCGGCGGCGCGGCTGCACGGCAACCTGTTCCAGCCCTCGTTCAAGCTGCGGGAGAAGCGGCGCGAGGGTGCGTGGGTGATCAAGCGCTACCATGCGCCGGTGCCGCCCATGATGCGGGCGCTGGCCCATGCGGGGGTGTCGGACGCGGACAAGGCGCAGCTGCGGGACATGCTGGCCAGCGCCGATCCGGTCCTGCTAGTGGCCGAGATGCGTGCAGCGCAAGCGGAGCTGGGCAAGCGCGTGGATGCGCGCGGGATGGGAGCTGGCCGCGGCGACGCGCCGGCGCCGCTCGATCTGGCGCAGTTCACGGCGAGCCTGAAGGCGGCGTGGTCCGAGGGGGAGAGGCGGCCGACGCACAAGCGCCGCTACGTTCGGGTCAAGCCGGTGGTGCGGACATCGATGCTGGACGCGGTGCGTGACCAACTGCTGGCGCAGCCGTGCTGCACGGACCAGAGATACGGTTGCAGTTGCCCCGGCCCCGTTTGG
>CAXSEX010000193.1:0-650 GCA_964236415.1 uncultured Acetobacteraceae bacterium
CGGCGGCGTGAACCGCATGGCGGCGACAACCGAGGAGGGCCGTGCACGAGACTGGCTGCGCGGCTGGCTCGCGGCGCACGGATTCCGGACCCTCGTGGACCCCCTCGGCAACCTGGTCGGCGTCCTCGACCTGGCGGGCGCCCGGGCGCCCTTGGTGCTGTCCGGCTCGCATCTGGACAGCCAGCCCTTCGGCGGGCGGTTCGACGGCGCATACGGCGTGGTGGCGGCCTGCCAGACCGCCCTGGCGATCCGTGCGGCGGGCGGGCAGCCGACCCACAACCTGGGCGTGGTGTCCTGGACGAACGAGGAGGGCGCGCGCTTCCAGCCCAGCCTGATCGGCAGCAGCGTGTTCGCGGGCTTGATGGGCCTGCCGGACGCGCTGCGGATCCGTGACGGCGACGGCGTGGCGCTGGGCGATGCGCTGGCGGCCATCGGCTACCGCGGCGCCGACAGCATCCCCCGCCCAGCCGCCTATGTCGAGATGCACGTCGAATGCGGGCCGGAACTGGAAGCGGCTGGGCTGCCGTTGGGCGTGATGGAGGGCTGGTGGGGCGCCGTGAAACTGCGCCTGTCCTTCCTCGGGGCGCAGTCTCACACCGGGCCGACGGCCATGGCGCAGACCGGGTCGTACGCGGTGACCCGCTGGCCGC
>CAXSEX010000193.1:660-1290 GCA_964236415.1 uncultured Acetobacteraceae bacterium
GCCAAGACCTAGTGGCCAATGGCGACAGTTGCCTGCCGCCGCGCTTGGCCGAGCTGGTGCCGGCGCAGCCCGGCGCGCCCGACCTGGCCGACGAAGCCAACCGGGACGGTCCGGAGGTGCTGGCTCGCGCCGAGACGGCGCTTATGGCGCAGACCGATGGGGTGGCCGCGAGCGCCCGCGTCGGCTGGCGCACCGACAGCCGGCTGTACCGCCCGCCGGGACGGTTCGACCCCGGCCTGGCGGCGCTGGCTCGGGAGATCAGGCCCGAGGCTAGGCGCCTGACGACGGTTGCGGCGCATGACGCCATCCCCCTCTCGACGCTCTGCCCCGCCGTGGTGGTGGTGACGCCGAGCGTGGGCGGGATGTGCCATCACGAGGCGGAGTTCACCAGGCCCGAGAACCTTGAGCAGGACCTCCGCCTGCTGACCGCCAGGCTCTAGAGGCTTTGCAACCGGTGATCGACCCAGCCGTGATCGTCGAGGCCAACCCCGCCTGGCGCGGACGCTCGGCAAGGGTGTCCCGCTGGGTTCCCGCCATCGCCTCGCCCATGCAGCGCGGGGTCGATCACGATGGCTGGCGGGTGGAAACCGGGGGAGGATAACATCAAGAAAAAGCGCGATTTCTGGCAAA
>CAXSEX010000193.1:1300-8293 GCA_964236415.1 uncultured Acetobacteraceae bacterium
GGAGGACGCTGGTTCCTGAAGATCCCGTCCCCCGACCAGCGCCGTTTCATCGACACCGGCGCGGCGTTGGACGCGGCGCGGGCCGCCGGGCAGGCCGGCGTGGCGCCGGAGCTCCTGTGGTCGTCCGATGCCGCGAGCGGTGCCGGCGCCTGGCCGCTGCTGGATGCGGGGTGGAGGACAGCCACCCTGGGCGACCTGTCCTCCCCGGATGTCATGCGCGGCGTGGTCGCGGCCAAGCGGCGCGTGCATGACGGCCCGCTGTTCGGTCGGACGCGGGACGTGTTCGACTTGGTGGCGCACTATGCGGACGAGGCGCGCGCGGCCGGCGTGGCCCTGCCGGAGGACTTCGCCTGGATGCTCGCCAACGTGGCCGAGATGGCACGGGCCATCGCCGCTTCCGGCAGCGGCCTGGCGGCGTGCCATGGCGACGGGATCGCATCGAACGTCATGCTGGGACGCGGGGGGCAAGTGCGGCTGGTGGACTGGGACGAGGCCGGCAATGCCGATCCGTACTGGGATCTCGGCTCGCTGTTCGCCGAGGCGTTCGCCTTCGACCCGCCCGCGCGCGCCGCGCTGCACGCCTATGCCGGGCGGAACGACGAAAGCCTGTTCGCACGGTGCCGGCTGTATGGCATCGCCGACGACGTGGCCTGGGGCACCCGCAGCCTGATCGCAGCCGCGACCACCGACCGGCCGGACATCGAGTTCTTCAAATACGCCCACTGGCGATACCTGCGCGCGCGGATAAACCTGCATGACCCTGGGTTCGAGGCCATGCTGCGCACGGTCTGACCGTCCGGAGACAGGATGATGCCGAGCAAACAGATGGGCGACGCCGCAACGGAAGCCGAACGCGCCCTGGAAGCGACGCTTGGCCGCGTGCCCGGCTGGGCCGCCGGGTAGTCGGGCAGCCAGGGCTGGCCGAATCGAACGGGATCCCAATGGCCGGCAAAGGCGGGGTGGCGGCGGCGGAACTCGGGCAGCGACCGCGACTGCACCCGGCTCGCCGCCAGCCCGTCCGGCCCGCGGGTGAGCACGTCCCATTGCTGGCGGCTGACCCGGCCGTTGATGACGGTGCGGTTGTTTACCGCAACCGATTGCAGCTCGCCCGCCCGCCAGGTGCTGATCTCTTCCGCCAAGTATTGGACGTTCCAGAACAACAGGTACTTGGCATCGAGGTGCGCAGTCACGTCGAGGGTGAGGAGGCCGCGCGCCTCGGACGCCTCGGCCCGCGCCGCGACCCGTCCGGAATGGCTGGTCACGCCGGCGTAGCGGCACACCTCCGCCCCCCACGCCGGGACGAGGGTGAGCGCAAGCAGCCCGGCGAGGAGGCCGGGCGCGGCAAGTCCTGTGGCAACCATGCAAACCCGTTCCCGCGAAGTCCTCGCCGGGTTAGCATGGGGGCATGGAAGACGCCTCGGTGTTTCACGACGGCATGCGCGCCTTGCAGGACGAGTTCGACGGCCGCCGGGTCGCCGACGCGCTGGAGCGGCGGCGCAAGCACCGTGAGCTCTGGCCCGGCGACATCGCCCTGATCATCAAAGCATCGTTCTTCTTCGTGGCCCCGCACCATGGGAACGCCGTGGATTGCAGCTACAAGGGCCGCGTGCCAGGCTTTGTGCAGGTGATGGGGCCGGCGGCGGTCGCGCGCCATCACGGCGCGAAGTCCATATTGCGCCTGGCCGCTTCCAGCCCACACTCGCCAACACCCGGCGCCACGCCCCCTGCCCCGGCCTGGAAGTCCCGCGACTACCTCCGCGACGAGTTGCCGGCCGGCGACCCGCACGGCGCCGCCGCGGACCCGGCGCCGCCCGAATCCGCAGCCTGACCCGCCGCGTTCCAAAGGCCCGAGCGGCCTCAGCGCCAGCGCCCTTCCCTGAAGCAGTACCCCGGCTGTGATGGAGCCAAAGCTTCATCGCAGCTTTGGCAGCGGAGATCCTCCGGCGTCAGCCCGAACCTCGCAGCAGAGAGTGAGCTTGCGTCCGATCAGATTTTGATATGCTTGTTTTTTGATATATCGAAACTGCATCTGGAGTTGTCATGCATCACACGCACCAAGAGCGCCGGCATGGGCGGCGGTTCGCTCGTGACGGCGGCCGGCACCACGAAACGCCTCACGCTCATGTTGGGGACCACCGGCATGGTCTGGGCGGCAAAGGCGGCGGGCGGCGGTCGAGCCGGGTCTTCGACCATGGCGAGCTTCGCTACGTCGTCCTGGCCCTGATCGCCGAGAAGCCGAGGCACGGGTACGAGATCATCAAGGCCATTGAGGACCGCTTGGCCGGCACATACAGCCCAAGCCCTGGGGTGATCTACCCAACCCTCACCATGCTGGACGAGATGGGGCACGCGACGGTGGCCGAAAGCGATGGCAAGAAGCTTTACGCCATCACCCCGGAGGGAGAGGCCTACCTCGCCGCCAACCGGGCCGCCCTGGATGGCGCCCTGGCCCGCATGGACCGGGTGAGAGCAGCCCATGGCGATAGCCCGTCCCTGGGAATCATCCGCGCGACCGAGAACCTGAAGCTCGCGCTCCGCTTGCGGCAAGGCCGTGGCCCGCTGACGGAAGAGCAGGCCCGCGTGATCGCCACGGCCCTTGATGCCGCCGCACTCGCGGTCGAGCGAAGCTGACGTTCATGGAGCCGTCCCGCCTGCTTGTCTTCGCAGCCGCCTACCTGGCCGTTCTCATCCTGCCGGGTCCGGGCGTCACGGCCCTGGTCGCGCGTGTTCTGGCGCGGGGGACAGGCGGCGTGCCGGCGTTCGTCGCCGGGTTCGTCACAGGCTCGCTCGCGTGGTTCACCATCGCGGCCACGGGCCTCGCGGTGCTCGCGTCGTCCTTCGCCGCCGTCTTTGTCGCGATCCGGTATGCTGGCACAGCCTATCTTCTCTACCTCGCCTGGAAGCTCTGGACCGCTCCGGCCCGACCACTGGGAACTGGCCATGTTTCGCCAGATGGCCGCGTCCGCCTGTTTTTTACGGGCGCCGCGATCAACCTCGGCAACCCGAAGGTGATCGTGTTCTTTCTCGCCCTGCTCCCGACGGTGGTGGACCTTGGCGCCCTCACGCCGCTCGGCTTCGCCGAAGTGGCTGGGATCATCGCCGTCGTTGCCTCCAGCGTGCTTACGGCCTATGCGGTGGCCGCCGCCCGCGCCCGGCGTCTGCTCACCTCAGCCCGTGCCGTCCGCCTCGTGAACCGAGGCAGCGGCGCCGTCATAGCCGGAGCCGCCGTGGCCATGGCAACGCGCTGACGCCTGCACCTGCAACCATCTTCCGTGCCCGGCCTTTGTCGGCCGGGGCTTAGCCTGATCGAGATGAAGCCCCTTACCCCAGCCAGTGCGGGTTCTGCGTCGTGCCGTCAAAGTGGGTCGAGACCTTGTACCGCTCAGTTTGCCCATCCCGGGCCACCGCCTCGGTCTTGGCCAGCAGGTCCGCCCGCTGCTCCGGCGTGAAGGGCTGGAAGCTGCGCACGGCGATCAGCGCCTGCTGCAAGACGGCCAAGCTGTCGATGCCGCAGACCTGCAGGCTGATCGGCAGGCTCATCGGGTAGTGCAGCATTTCCAGCGGCGAGGCGGCCTTGGACTCCAGGATGAACGGGTCGCCGAACGTCTTCATGCCCAGCACCCCGGTGCCATGCGCCGTCGCCACCGGCAGCACGCCCTGCTCGAAGCTGTCGAAGTGGGCGTCCATGACGTTGAGCGGCATCTGCACGGTGTCGAAGTGGAAGCCGTGCTGGTCGGCGACCTCGAACATATGGCGGTGGATCGCCGGGCTTTTGTGCCCGGTGAAGCCGATGTAGCGGATCTTGCCCTGCTCGCGGGCGCGCAGCGCCGCTTCCAGCGCGCCGCCGGAGGCGAACACACGCTCCGGATCATCCATGCGGATGATCTCGTGGAACTGCAGCAGGTCGATGTGGTCGGTCTGCAGGCGTTGCAGCGATTCGTCGATCTGGCTGGCCGCCGCCTTGGCGGTGCGCCCGTCGATCTTGGTCATCAGCAGGGTGCGGTCGCGCCAGCCGCCCGCGAGCGCCCGGCCCAGCCGGATTTCGCTCTCGCCCCCGTTGTAGTCCCAGCAGTTGTCGCAGAAGGTGATGCCGGCATCGAGCGCCGCGTGCACGATGCGCGTCGCCTCGTCGGCGCTGGGTCCGCCGGGCTTGGCGAGGTGGAAGCCGCCGAGGCCAACCAGCGAGACCCGCTCCCCCGTGTGGCCCAGCGGCCGGTACTTCATGTCCGCGTGCTCGGCGATCTTGGACGTCACCGGGCCGGTCGGCGTGATCTGGCCGCCCTGGGCAGTTTGCCCCATCACATCCGCCGGGACGCCGACCGCCGCCGCGGCCACGCCCGCCACCGTCGCCCTCATCAGGTCGCGTCGTTCCACCATGCTGCCCTCCTATCCCTTGCCGATGACCCGCAGCGCGGCGCAGGCCGCGCCGTAGCCGTTGTCGATGTTGACCGTGACAATGCCCGGCGCGCAACTCGCAAGAATGGCATTGAGCGCCGCATGCCCGCCTGCGGCGACGCCGTAGCCCACCGAGGTGGGCACCGCGATGACCACGCCGCCAACTAGGCCGCCCACCACGCTGGGCAGCGCCGCGTCCATGCCGGCGGCGACGATCACCACCCGCATGTCGCGAAAATCCTCCACCCGGCGCAGCAGCCGCCACAGCCCAGCGACGCCGACATCGGCGATCAGCCGGGCCTCCTGCCCCTGGAAGCGCAGCGTCCGCGCCGCTTCCCGCGCCACCGGCACGTCCGACGTGCCGGCGGTTAGCACCGCGACTCGGGCTGGGCTGGCGACCGGCGCCGGGTTGCCGGAATAAGCGGTGCGGGACACCGGATCGTAGTCCAGCGCGTCCTGCTGCGAGCGAGGGAGTGCTGCGAACCGTTCGGGGTCGAGCCGGGTCAGCAGCATGGGGTTGCGGGCGGCATCGAGGATGGCCGCGATCTGCTCGGGCGACTTGCCGGCGCAGAACACGGCTTCCCCGAAGCCGAGCCGCTGCGCGCGCGCCTCGTCCAGCACGAACTCTGGCTCCTCCTGGGTCATGCCGGCACCAGGAAGGCGCTGCCGTTGCGGTAGGCGGCGAAGCGCACCGGCGCGGGCAGCCCGGCGGCGTCGGCCAACCGCTGCACCTCTGCCCGCAGGCCGTCCGCCCCGCCCGCGTCCACGGCCGCAAGTGCCGCCGGGTCCAACTCGATCACCACCCCGTTCGCGCGCACCCGGCAGCGCACGGTCCGGGACGACAGCCGCGCCCCCACAAGCGTTTCCGCCGCGTGCACCATGGCGAGCACCGGCGCCTCGATGCGGATGCCGGTCTCGATCCGGCTCGACAGGCAGGGGGCGGAGGGCAATTCGGCGAGTGCCCCCAGACCGAGTTCGGCGGCGAGCGCGCGCACTGTGCGCTTGTCGATCCCGGCCTCCACGAACGGGTGGCGCACCGCGTGCGCCCGCGCCGCCTCCAAGCCAGGGCGATACTCGCCGAGATCGTCGAGGTTGGTGCCGGACACGATCTGCCGCCGTGTGCGCGACGCCACCGCGCCATACAGGCTGGTCTTGCAGAAGAAGCAGCGGTTGACGGGGTTGGCGCGGTAGGCCGGGTCGGCGAACTCGCCCGCGTCGAACACGTCGAGCGGCCAGCCCTCCGCCGCTGCCAGGGCGCGGGTCCGCGCGGTTGCCTCCGGCGGCACGGCGGGCGAGGTCGCGTGGTGCATCGTGACGCCGCCAGGCCGGGCGCGGTGCGCGGCGGTGGCGAGCGTCAGGCTGTCGATCCCGCCGCTCACCGCGACGGCGACCTCGCCCATGCCCTCCAGCGCCGCGTGCAGGCGGTCGAGCGGCGTCATGTGAGGCCCGGGTCCTGGTCCCGGCTCACCGCCAATTGCTCGGCTTGCTGGCGCAGGCGCGCCCGGGCGGCGTGGGAGGCGACCGGGCGCAGGTGGTCGGCCTCCGCCTTGCCCGTCACCACCGTGGCGCCATCCTCGCCCGGGCGGTCCACCAGCTTCACCGTCGCTTCCTGGCCGTTGATCTCGACCGCGGTGAAGCGCCGGGCCAGGGCGCGGCCCTCGACGGCATGGGTGCGCAGGCCGATGGTGGTGGTTTCGCGGAAGCACGCCGCGACGGCAGCGTCGAGCGCGTCGGGTGCTGCCAACACCTGCACATGCGTCGCCAAGCGCCCCTTCTTGCCGAACGCCGCCATCTGCAACACGTCATGCACCCCCGGCAGGGCGCGCAACTGATCCAGCCCGGTCGCCAGGTCCTCGCCCGATTGGTCGTCCACCTCGAAGCTGATCACCGCCAGTTCCCGGTGGCCTAGCGCCGCGTCCGCACTCCCTTCCTCGAACACAAGGGCGCGCAGGCAGTTGCTCAGGCCCGGTAGGCGGCGCGTGCCGAAACCGTATCCGGAGCGGCGCAGCGTGCCGCGGGCCGGCGCCGCGGCCCCGCATTGCAGGTAGCGCAGGATCGCGGCGCCCGTTGGCGTGACACGCTCCCCGGCGATCCCGTCGTCGTGCATCGCGAACCCTTCCAGCAGCAGGGCGGTGGCCGGCGCGGGCACCGGCATCGTCCCATGTGCAGTCTGGACGGTGCCGCCGCCGAGCGGCAAGGGCGCCACGCTCCAGCGCACCGGCGCCAGCGCCTCGATCACCACGGCGGCAGCCACGATGTCGGCGACCGAGTCGGCCGCGCCCACCTCGTGGAACGTCACCGCGTCGGCGGGCACCCCATGCACCCGGCCCTCCACCTCGGCCAGCACGGCGAAGATGCCGATGGCGTGGGCACGCACTGCCGGGGCGAGCGGGGAGTCCTCCAGCCGGGCGCGGATGCTGCGCCAATGCGCGTGGCTGTGGCCATGATCGTGGGCGTGCGGCGCGTCGTCCACCACGAAGCGGCTGCCGGTCAGCGTGCCGTCCCCGTGCGGCAGGACACGGCAGCGGACATGCGCCAGGGCCTCCGCCGCCTCGACAACCGCCGCGCGGTGCTCCGGATAGGCATCGAGCAGGCAGG
>CAXSEX010000194.1:0-8287 GCA_964236415.1 uncultured Acetobacteraceae bacterium
GCGACAACGAGGCGGTGGTGGTGAATTTGGAGATTGCGGGGGTGGAGCGGCCGGAAACGGTGGCTTGGGTGGACCCGATCCATCGAAACCCTGGTTGAGGCAACCACCCGGGCCTTTGACGCTTCACCGCCGCTGGATCACCACAACGGTTTCGCCGTGCACGACGAGGAAGCCGGCCATCTGATAGCGGATCAGCTTCTCTGGAACGAATATCGGACTGTTTTCGATGTCGAAAGACGGCGATGCGCTGCTGATGCGGCGGTCGGCTGGGTTCTCGTCATCTTGGCTGAAATGGTAGCCGTGAATGACTTGCGGCTCGATGTCGGCTTGGAGTTGACTGTTGAGCGCCTGCGCGTTGCCGTAGATCTGCGCGTAGTGCCGCATCGTTTCCGGGCTGCCCACAGCGAACAGGTCGCAGATGTCGTTTCGGTGGCGATGGTGTTGGGCCAGGAACTCCTGCGCGCGGGTCTCAAAGCCGTCCTGCAACCAATGGGCGTCGAAGAATGTGTGGCATTCCGTGCAGCCGCCGCCGCCGCCGGGGTGGATGTGCCAAACCGGGGACGGGGCGAACAGCACCTTTGCCTCGGGATGGGCGGCAACGTAGTTGATCTCATTCAGGGTAAGGTGTTGTGGCGTCGCATCAAATCGCACTCGCACCACGACATCAGATTTGACGTTCGCAGAAGCCTCGAAGCTTTGCCTGATCGTGTCAGCGCGGTTGATGCTGTAAAGTTGTGAAAGTATCTTCTTGCGGCTCGCCTGTATGCTTGAAAGCATGACGGGTGGAAATTCACTGCACATTTGCAGAAGCTCTGGAGAGATGCTTTCGATCGAGAACGCTGCCGGGCGCAGAAAATCGATCAGATCTTGCGTCGCTCGATAGTGACCAGACGTAATCTGGCCTTCGACATACTGCCCGTTTAAAAGCGGCACCAATCCTTGGTCGGCCCAGCAATGGAAGAAAATCAAGAGATTATAACGACTTCGGATCATCGTAAAATACTGATCCCAGGCCGAAGCGTGTTCGAGAAACACTCTGGGATGCCCAGAGAAGCAGAGCGCGACATTCTTCATGTTGGGGAGCTAGACTGGTGCATTCCGGTCATAACCGCAGTCGGCTGCGCTCTTTTCCGTGCGGCGTTGAAGTCTGGGGCTTGAAGTTGCAGAACAAAAACGTTCAACAGGATGGTCCAGCAGCCGTCTATGAACTCTGCCGAGTGAGTGACGCGCAAGGCTTTGCCCCATGTTTCGTGTGGCCTGGAACCGGCTCAGCTTTCCGGACGCCCGGACGCAACGGGTCGGCGGGCCAGGGATGCATCGACGAGCCGGAGGAACTGCCAGATCACGGGTCCGTGCTTGACGACGAAGTTGAAGAAAGACGGCTGACCCGGCCCGACGTCCACCAACTGCGGAGCGTTGGGGTCGTCCTCGACGAGCGCTGGGTCCACGAACGCCAGTTCGGTGGGCGCCTCCATGCACTCCGGTGAATCATAGATGTGCAGGTCGGGCCGGTGCAGCAGGTTCCAACGACCCGTGACCACGAGGCCGGGCTTGTTGCAGGCCCAGCGGTACTTGGACAGGCTTGCGCCCCAGATCGAAAGGAAGCAGTCCGCCTGACCGCACCAGGCGAGGCTTGTCCGGATCGGTGCGCCCAAGGTGTCCACCACCATCACGTCGCGCCCGACCTGCAAGCGCTGCAGGTGGCCGGCGATCTGCCGCTCCACCTCGAACGGCGGCCGGCGCGCCCCGCCTTCGCAGTGGCTCATGATTGCCCGGCCGTCATGGGTCGAATTGTGCCCGTCCAGCACGAGGATCGCGCCGGGAAACGCTTCCGCCATCCGCTCCAGCAGCTCCTCGTAGAACTCCAGCAGGTCAACCATCGTCCGGTTCTCGACGCGCAGCCCGAGCAGGACCACCGGCGCGTCGGGCCGCGCCCGACCCTCGACGACCCGGCGCACCTCGCCGAACACCGGGTCCGCCTCGACGCTTCGCTGCAAGGTCGCCCGCGTGTCGGCGGAAACGTACTCGCCCGTGATCCGGGCCAGGCAGGCCCCGGTCTTGTAGGACGCGGCGACGGCGGCATCGAAGTTGCACGCGGACCGATCCACCTGGCTGGCGAGCCGCGGGAACAATTCGTCCACGGCGCCCCAAATCTCCGTTTCTGGGCCGGGCACGACCCACCTGGGCAAGTGCGGCCCAGCGGCAAATCGCAGGAACTGCTCGATCCCACCTAGCTCATTCCAAAGCTGGTGCCCCAAATGGACGGATGGCGCGCCGCGCATGATGCTGGCCATATGGCTCGCGCCCGCGCGGAAATAGCTTTCGAGCGCGGTGCCGAAGCGGCATGCCAAGGGCACGAGCCAGTCCTCAAAGCTGGGCACGTAAGTGCCGAGCAAACCGAACGCCCATCCGCTGCGCGCCAGCACCACGCTTTGAGCCGGCACATACAATCCGATCATCTCCGAATGGTGGTGGGAAACAATCGGGTAGCACACCACGCCGTGCACGGGATCAGCCAGCCGGTAGGCGAACCGGAAGTCGTCGGAGCACAAGCTGCCCTGCACGCGAAGCGGCCGGCCGTCCACCGGGCTGGGCCAACTCAACATGCCATCCTCTGACGCCCGCAGCAGGCAGTCCTTGAACGGCGTCGCAAGGATAGTCTCGACGTGGCCGCGGTCCAGGCCCCAGGCGTCATCCCAAGCGTCCGGTGCCTCGCCCAGCACGACATGGCGCACCGGCGGCAGCGCCGACGCCGCACAAAGCTGGCCGACATCGTGCCGAAACTCCTCCGGCAGCCGCAGAAACGCGCGAGCCTGCGGGTCGAGCGACAGCGCCGGCTGTTGCAGCACCGCGTTCACCAAGCGCGCGACCTGCGGCGCCGCTGCAACGCGCAGCGCCTCCCGGGCGCCCGGCTCCAGCTCCGCGAGTGACCCGCCAAGCCGGGCACCATCCGCATCGACGATCCAAGCGGCGGTTTCCCCGGAGTCGCTGTTGAATTGCAGCACGGCGAAGGGAGAGAACCCCGTGTAAAGGAACACCGGCCGCCATCCCGGAATGAAGCTCTCGACCGGCGCCCCTCCCAGCCGCAGCGGCACGGTCCGCCCGTCGAGCCGCATGCAGAGCACGCCGTCCTGCAGCACCACCGGCTCGCTTGCGATGTCCGAAGCCATACCGGGTAGCGTGTCCATCTAGGTCCCTGATTGCAACCGTTCCGCGTGTCTTGACCGACATATCGCGAATGCAGCCAGATTGGCGAGACACTTTCGCAACCATGCTGTCGCATTTTGCATGCCCACCCGCGTTAAAACCAGATTGCTCCGCCCCGGCATCGCTGGCATCTTGCAGCACCGAAACGGTGAACAGGATACCCCACCCCTCATGCGGATACTCCTCACCGGCGGATGCGGCTTCATCGGCTCGGCCGTCATCCGCCACCTGGTCCGCGCCACCGACCACCATGTCGTGAACGTGGACAAGATGACCTACGCCGCGTCCGAGGATGCGCTGGAGGAGGCGGGCAGCCACCCGCGGCACTGGCTTCTCCGCGCCGACATCACCGACGCCGCCGCCATGCGCGACATCTTCGCGGCGCACCGCCCTGACGCCGTGATGCACCTCGCGGCCGAAAGCCACGTGGACCGCTCCATCGACGGCCCGGCGCCGTTCATCCAAACCAACGTCGTCGGCACCTTCGTGCTGCTGGAAGCGGCGCGCGCCTATTGGGCGGCGCTCGGCGGCGAGGCCCGGCGGCGCTTCCGTTTCCACCACGTCTCGACGGACGAGGTGTTCGGCGCGCTCGGCCCCGGCGACCCGCCGTTCACGGAAGACACGCCCTACGATCCGCGCAGCCCGTACTCGGCGAGCAAGGCGGCGTCGGACCACCTGGTGCGCGCCTGGTGGCACACCTACGGCCTGCCGGCCTTTGTCACCAACACCACGAACAACTACGGCCCCTGGCAATTCCCGGAGAAGCTGATCCCGCTGGTCACGTTGAACGCGCTGGAGGGCAAGAAGCTGCCGGTCTATGGCGACGGCTCCAACCAGCGGGACTGGCTGTTCGTCGATGACCACGCCGAGGCCCTGGTCCGCGCGCTGGAACACGCCGAACCCGGCGCCACCCTCGCCATCGGCGCCCGGCAGCCGCGCACGAATTTGCAGGTCGTGCACGACATCTGCGCGGTGCTGGACGAGTTGGTCCCGGACCCCGCCGGGCCGCGGGCACGGCTGATCCACTTCGTGACCGACCGCCCCGGCCACGACTTCCGCTACGAGATCGACCCGGCCCGCACGGACGCGGCGCTCGGCTGGACCGCGCCGCACGGCTTCGACCGCGGGCTGCGACGCACCGTGCAGTGGTACTTGGACCACCGGCCATGGTGGGAGGGCGTGCGCGCCGCCCGCTACGCCGGGCAGCGGCTGGGGACGGCGGCGTGAGCGGGGGCACGGGGAAAGGCATCCTGCTGGCCGGCGGCAGCGGCACCCGGCTGCACCCGATCACGCTCGCCAGCAGCAAGCAGCTGCTGCCGGTCTATGACAAGCCCATGGTGTACTACCCGCTGTCCGTGCTGATGCTGGCGGGGATCAAGGACATCATGATCATCTCCACGCCGGAGGACCTGCCGCAGTTCCGCCGCCTGCTGGGCAGCGGGGAGCGGTTCGGCGTGCGCTTCACCTACGCCGAGCAGCCGAGGCCGGAAGGGCTGGCCCAGGCGTTCCACATCGGCGAGGACTGGATCGCCGGGCAGCCCTGCGCGCTGGCCTTGGGCGACAACCTGATCTTCGGCGACCACCTGAGCGTCCTGCTGCGCGCCGCCGTGGCCCGGCCGGAGGGCGCCACCGTGTTCGCCTACCAGGTGCGCGACCCCGAGCGGTACGGCGTCGTCTCGTTCGACGAAAGCGGGCGCGCCCAGGAGATCGTCGAGAAGCCGGCCGCGCCGAAATCCAACTGGGCGGTGACCGGGCTGTACTTCTACGACGGCCGCGTGTCCGAGCTAGCCCGGCGCATCCGGCCCTCGGCGCGCGGCGAGCTGGAGATCACCGACTTGAACCAGATGTACTTGGAAGAAGGCACGCTGCACGTGGAGCGGCTCGGCCGCGGCTGCGCGTGGCTTGACGCCGGGATGCCGGACAGCCTGCTGCAGGCGGCGACCTTCGTGCAGACCATCCAGCACCGCCAGGGCATGCTGGTCGGCTGCCCGGAGGAGGTCGCGTTCCGCATGGGCTACATCGACGCGGGCACCTTGCGCAGCGCGGCCAAGGGCTTGAGCAAGACGGAGCTGGGACGGCTGCTGCTGGAACTCGCGGACGGGCTGCACGCATGAAGGTCGAGCGCCTGCGGGTCCCCGACCTGATCCTGGTCACGCCGCCGCGGTTCGGCGACGCGCGCGGCTTCTTCTCCGAGGTGTTCAACGCGCCGCGGTTCGCCGAGGCTGGCATCGACATGCCGTTCGTGCAGGACAACCAGAGCCTGTCCCGGGAGCGCGGGGTGATCCGCGGCCTGCATTGCCAGGTGGCGCCGCACCCGCAGGGCAAGCTGGTGCGCTGCGTCCGGGGCGCGATCTGGGACGTGGCGGTGGACGCGCGGGAGGGCTCGCCGACCTTCGGGCAGTGGGCGGCGGCGGAGCTGTCGGCGGAGAACTGGGCGCAGCTTTGGGTGCCGCCGGGCTTCCTGCACGGCTTCTGCACGCTGCAGACGGACACGGAGGTGATCTACAAGGTGACCGACGTGTATGACCGCGAGTCGGAGCGGGGCGTGGCCTGGAACGACCCGGACCTGGCGCTCCCCTGGCCGGTGGGGGAGGCTGAGGCCGTGCTGTCCGACAAGGACCGGCTGCTGCCGCGTTGGGCCGACGCGCCGGCGCTGTTCTGAAACGTCGGCATGGCCGTGGCGGGCGAAACGGGACTCGCCCGGGCCGGCCTGACCGCCATCCTTTTAGCGTCGGGAAAAGCAGGCTAGTCTAGAGGCTATGACGACGATCATGGTCACCGGCGGCGCCGGGCAGCTCGCAACGGCGATGGAGCAGGAGGGCGGCGCGGTGGTGCGCCGCGTGGGCCGCCCGGCGTTCGACTTCGACCGCCTGCCGTCGATTGCGGAAGCCGTGCAGGCCGTGCAGCCGGGCCTCGTGGTCAACGCCGCCGCCTGGACCGCGGTTGATGCGGCGGAGGCCGAGCCGGAAGCAGCCGGCCGCGCCAACCGCGACGGGCCGGCGGCGCTCGCGGCGCATTGCGCGGATGCCGGCATCCCGCTGATCCACGTCTCGACCGACTACGTGTTCGACGGCACCAAGGGCGCGCCCTACACCGAGGACGACCCGACCAACCCCACCGGCGTGTACGGCGCGACGAAGCTTGAAGGGGAGCAGGCCGTGCTGGCCGCATGGCCGCGCGCGGTCGTGCTGCGGACTTCCTGGGTGTACTCGGCGACCGGCAAGAACTTCGTCCGCACCATGCTGGCCGCCGCGCAGAAGAACCCCCGCCTGCGCGTGGTGGCGGACCAGCAGGGCTGCCCGACCGCGGCACGGGATCTGGCGGTGGCGGTGCTCGCCATCGCGGCGCGGCTGCGGGACGGGTGGCAAGACCAGTATGCCGGGGTGTTCCACGCCGCCGGCACCGGCTCCACCACCTGGCACGGGCTGGCCGAGGCGCTGTTCGCGGATGCAGCCGGCTACGGCCTCCCCGCGCCGGCGGTGGACGCGATTGCCACGTCGGACTGGCCCACGCCGGCGCGGCGCCCGCCGGACAGCCGGCTCGACTGCACGAAGCTTTCGGAGGTGTTCGACGTGCGCTTGCCGGAATGGCGCAGCGGCCTGTCGCGGACGGTCGCCGAACTGCTGGCGACGCCCTCGCTGCGTCCTTGACGGGCGGCCGTGTCGGCACCGCCTCACCCCGGCTCGGCCCCGCCGCTCACCGCGGAGCGGACGCTTCCGGCGGCCCGGATGCCGACGGTCGCCATCCTGCTGTCCACCTTCAACGGCGGGCAATTCCTCGACGACCAGCTTGAGAGCCTGTTGCAGCAGACGGTGGCGGATTGGGTGCTGTATTGGCGGGACGACGGGTCGAGCGACGGCACGGTGGACATCATGCGGCGCTTCATGGCGGGACCTGGCGCCGGGCGGTGCTGCGCGGTGCTGGACCCGCCCGGCCGGCTGCGCCCGACAGGGAGCTTCATGGCGCTGCTGCGCGCGGCGGTGAGGACGGACGTGGCCGCCGTGGCCTTCGCCGACCAGGACGACGTTTGGCTGCCGGAAAAGCTGGCCCGCGCGGTCGCGGCGCTGCAGCCCGACCCGCGCCCGGCGCTGTATTGCAGCCGGCAGCACCTGGTCGATGAGGCGCTGCGGCACATCGGCGTGTCGGCCCGGCTGCATCAGCCGCCGGGGTTCCCCGCGGCGCTGACGCAGAACGTCGCCACAGGATGCACCCTTGTGCTGAACCAGGCTGCGGCGCGGCTGGTGGCCGGCAGCCGCCCGCCGCCAGCGACGCTGCATGACTGGTGGAGCTACCTGGTCGTTTCCGCCCATGGCGGCCGGGTGGTGGCGGACGCGACGCCCACGGTGCTGTATCGCCAGCACGGCGGCAACGCCGTGGGCGCGCCCGCTTCCATGCGCCGGCGGTTCTTCGAGGCGCTGCGGCGCGGCCCCGGCGCGTTCATGGCCGTGCTGCGCGGCCACGTCGCGGCCCTGCGGGCGCAACCGGATTTGCTCACCCCGGACGCGGCGGCGGCGCTGGACGTGGTTGAGGCGGGCCTGCAAGGCGGGGTGCCGCAGCGTTTGGCGGCGCTGCAGCTTGGCGGCCTGTCGCGGCAAACCTGGCAGGAGACGCTGATGTTCCGCCTGTGGTTCCTGGTGGATCATCCGCCCGCGTCGCCGCCGGGCCAGCCGCAGGCCAGCAGCGCCGGCCGCATGTGAGGCGGTGGCGGGGCCATGGCCGCGACCGGCGGCACCAGGGGCAGGGCGATGGCGCGGGCCAGCAGCTGCATCGGCCCCTCTTCGCGCCATCCATCGCCGCGCCCATACACCGGGTCGCCCACGATGGGATGGCCCAGCCCGGCGCAATGCACCCGGATCTGATGGGTCCGCCCGGTCCAGGGCTGCAACTCCAGCCAAGCCAGGTCGCCGGCCTGGCCCATCAGGCGCCAGCCTGTGCGCGCGGGAACGCCGTCCGGCCCCGGCTCCATGCGCCACCCCGCTGGGGTGCTGCGCTTCCGCAGGCGGTTGGCAACCTCGCCCGACGCCGCCGCGGGCACGCCATGCACCACGGCCCAGTAGGTCTTGCGCGCCAACCCGGCCGC
>CAXSEX010000195.1:0-8283 GCA_964236415.1 uncultured Acetobacteraceae bacterium
GAACCAGTTGCCCAAGGTCGTCGGGGGTGTCACATTCCGCAACGGCGTCAGGTCATCAACACGCCGGCACAGAACGCCGCCTGATCACAGCGTCATCGAAACCCCGGCATAGCTCCCGGCGCCCCCGGCCTCTCCGATGAAAGCAGATGAGACGATGAACCAAGAAACTGGCGGCGCGATCCCCGCGACCCTGATCCCTGGCGACGGCGTCGGCCCGGAGATCACCGAGGCGGTGGTTTCGGTGCTGCATGCGCTTGGCGCACCCTTCGCCTGGGACGTGCAGCAGGGCGGGCTTGCGGGCATCAAGGCCCATGGCGATCCGCTGCCCGGCGTCACGCTCGACTCCATCCGCCGCACGGGCCTCGCACTCAAAGGGCCGCTGACCACGCCGGTGGGGGGCGGCTTCCGTTCCGTCAACGTGCGGCTGCGGGAGGAATTCCACCTCTACGCCAACCTGCGCCCGGCCCGCACCCTGGTGCCGGGCGGGCGGTTCGAGGATATCGACCTCGTGCTGGTCCGCGAGAACCTCGAAGGCCTCTACGTCGCCTTTGAGCATTATATCCCGGTCGGCGGCGACCCGCATGCGGTGGCGATCTCGTCTGGGGTGAACACGCGCGACGGTTCGCGCCGCATTGCCCGCTTCGCCTTCGAGCACGCGCTGAAGCTCGGCCGCAAGAAGGTGACGATCGTGCACAAGGCCAACGTGCTGAAGGCCCTGACCGGCGTGTTCCTGGACACGGCGCGCGAAGTGGCGAAGGACTACGAAGGCCGCGTCGCCTGCGACGACCGCATCGTCGATGCTTGCGCCATGCAGCTGGTGCTCAACCCCTGGCAGTTCGACGTGATCGTGACGACCAACCTGTTCGGCGACATCCTCTCGGACCTGATCGCCGGGCTGGTGGGCGGCCTGGGCGCGGCGCCGGGGGCCAACATCGGCGAGAAGGGGGCGATCTTCGAAGCCGTGCATGGCTCGGCGCCGGACATCGCAGGCAAGGGTATCGCGAACCCGACGGCGCTGCTGCTCGCGGCGGCTCTGATGCTGGACCACGTCGGGCGAGGCGACCTGGCCGGGCGCCTGCGCACGGCCATCGACGCGGTGCTGAACGGAGACGGGGTGCGCACGCGCGACCTCGGCGGCACGGCATCCACACAGGAATGCGCGCAGGCCGTCGTCCGCCGCGTCAACTCGTAAGCTCGACCTTGATGTTGACCCGGCCTTGGCTGGGCGACGAAGGTAGTGGTGCGGCAATCGGCCTGGCTGGGTTGCGTGCCACCATGCGAGCGAGGGAGGGCCCTGGACCCGTCACCATGCTGCTCGCCGCGGCAGAGCGACAGTTCGGCACGCTGGCCGATCTCACGGCGCGACTAGCCGTCCATCCAAATCCGCCCCGCATGATCGCGCAATTCGCCCCCGCGGTCGTGCAGGCAGCCCGGGACGGCGATGCGATAGCGCAGACCGTTGTCTCGGATGCGTCCGCGGCTTTGGCGCGCACCGTCCGCATGGCCGCCGCGCGGCTGCCAGGGGAACGCTGGCTGTTCGCCACCGCCGGGGGCTTGGCCACGATGGGCGACATCCTCGCCGGTCCGCTGCGCAAGCAACTGCAAGGCAGCAAGCTCAATCCGGTCGCGGTGCTCGGAACGGCGCTGGACGGCGCCCGCCTTCTCAGCACCCCGGCCGTGGCATTCTACGGCGCGGCTGTCATCCGCGAGGCCGCCGGCACCGGGCAGGATCACGCGCTCGACCGGCTGGCGACCGAAGCCGTGCGGCCTGGGTTCGGAGACTTGGACGAGCGCGGCGCCGGCGCCGTGGTGCTGCTGGCGCTCGAGGCGGAGCATGCGGCGCTGCTGCTTGCCGCTCCCGCGCTGGCCGTGCTGGCGGAGGCCGTGGCGGCGCGCATGCGCGCGGGCGGGCGACTGTTCTATCTCGGCGCTGGAACGCCGGGTTGCCTTGCCACTCTAGACGCGGCCGAGCTCAGCCCGACCCATAGCCTGCCCCCCGGCCGATGATCCCGCGGCTCGCTGGTGGGACCCGATGGCGATGACTCAGGCCGCCGGGGATGCGGAGGACGACCTGGCGGCCGCAGGCTTGGCCCTGGACACACACGCGCTTTCCGCAGCTGATGCCGTCGTGAGGATTGCCGCGTCCGGCCGGACCCCGTTCGTGGTGGGCGGGCTGGCCCATGCCCGCGGTGCGCTGACCGTTGCGATCGTGAACAACCCCGGCAGCCCCGCCGCGGCCGAGCTCGCGGTCGAAATCCTCACCGGTTCCGAACTGGTGGCGGGAAGCACGCGCATGACGGCAGGGACGGTGCAGAAGATTGCGCTCAGCGCATTAGGCACTGCCTGTATGGTGGCTTTGGACAAGACCTATGGCGCCCGGACGGTCGATGTGCGGGCCAGCAACGAGAAGCTGCGCCGGCGCGCCCTGCGCATGGTAGGCGAGGTTGTAGGCAGTACTGAAGCCGAGGTCGCCGCCGCACTGGCCGCGACAAGCGGCCGGGTCAAGCCGGCCCTCATGATGTTGCTGGGCGGTATGGATGCCGCCCAGGCCGGGCACCGCCTGTCCGTTTGCGGCGGCCGGATTCGTGACCCGCTCCACCCTCTCGCTGAATAGGGCAAGCCTATGCGATCGCTCGACCTGCTCGTCATCCTGGTTTATCTGGTCGCGATCTCGGCGGTCGGGTTGCGGCTGTCCGGGCGGCAGGGTAGTGCGCGCGCCTACTTCGTGGGCGAGGGCGACCTGCCCTGGTGGGCGATCTGCTTCTCCATCGTGGCGACAGAAACAAGCACGCTGACCGTGATCTCCGTGCCGGGCGTTGCCTATGTCGGTGCGTTCGGGTTCGTGGAGCTGTCGATCGGCTACGTTCTCGGTCGGACACTGGTGGCCACGATCCTGCTGCCGCTTTACATGCGCGAGGGCTTCGTCAGTTGCTACCAATACCTGCGCGAGCGATTCGGTCCGGCGCTGCAGGTCGTGGCCTCCGTAACCTTCCTCCTCACGCGTTTGTTGGCCGAGGGCGTGCGGCTGTTCGCCTCCGCCATTCCGATCAAGCTGCTGCTGGACGCGATCGGCCTGCCCACCAGCTACGTGGCCATCATCGCCGTGCTCTCGGCGATCACCGTGCTCTACACCTATGTCGGCGGTATCCGTGCGGTGATCTGGACTGATGCGATCCAGATGCTCCTGTATGTCGGCGGCGCGACCGTGTGCGTGGCCGTGCTGCTGGGTGAGGTCGGCAGTGCGGGTTTGGGCCAAGCCTGGGACGCCGGCAAGTTCCAGGTGTTCAATCTCAGTGCGCCGATGCTGACCAGCCCGTTCAATGTGGTGGCCGCGATCTTGGGAGGTGCGATCTTCGGCATGGCCTCGCACGGTACCGATCAGTTGATGGTGCAACGCATCCTCGCCGCCCGCACCCTGCGCGACGGCCAGCGTGCCATCATCGGCAGCGGCTTCGTGGTTGGCATCCAGTTCGCGCTGTTCTCGCTCGTGGGCGCGCTACTGTGGGTGCACTTGGGTGGTAAGTCTATTGCGGATCTCGGGCTACGCTCGTCGGACGATCTCTTCCCGCGTTTTATCCTCGACGAATTGCCGCCCGGGGTGTCGGGCCTGATGATCGCCGGGATACTGTCGGCCACCATGGGCAGCCTGTCGTCCGCGCTCAACTCGATGGCCAATTCCACCGTCGCCGACCTGCTGCGCGCGACGGGGCGGCGCGTGGATGATGCGGGCACGCTGCGCCTGTCGCGCGCGCTCACGGTGGTGTGGGCCGTGGTCATGGCCGGGTTCGCGAGCCTGTTTACCAACACCAAGGGGCAGGTGGTGCTGCTGGGTCTGGGTATCGCCGGATACACCTATGGCGCGATGCTGGGCGCGTTCCTGCTCGGCCGGTTGCTGCCGCGCGCCAACGGACGGGATGCGATCGTGGCGTTCATCGCGACGTTGGCGGCGATGACCTACGTTGTCCGCAGCTACCCCATTGCCTTCACCTGGTACGTGCCGCTGGGCGTGATCGTGACCTTGCTGGTGGGCGGCCTGCTCAGCCTCACCCATTCCGCCCCCACTCTGCGCCGGGTGGCGGGCTTATGAGCCCGGTGTGGGCTATCGGGCTGGCATCGTCAATTTGGCTGCTGACCGGCTTGCGAGACGGGATGGAGCCGAGTAGGCAGACGGCATGCCGTCACCCGGCCTGCCCGAGCGACACCGGCTGTCGCTTCCCGACCGAGATCGTCAGCTATGCGGTTTGGCTCTACTTCCGCTTCCCGCCTAGCCTGCGCATGGTGGATGAACTGCTGGCCGCGCGCGGCATCGTGGCTGGCCACGATGCCACGCGGCGGTGGTCACTGAAGTTCGGCCGGGCGTTCGCGAATCAGGTCCGACGCAAGTTGCCCGCGGCTGGAGACAAGTGGCGCCTCGATAAGGCCGTGCTGACGATCTCGGGCGTGAAGCACTGTAAGCGTTGCTCCGCGGCCATTGTTCCTGGCTGAGGGTTGAGTGTGGTTGGGTGGCTTGAGGCGGGGAGCTTCGAGCTGACATTATGTTTGACGGCAAGGGTGACGCGAAGGCGGAGTATCGCCGGGTTAAGGTGCTGACGGGTCCGGGCCGGCGGCGGCGCTGGTCGGCGGAGGACAAGGCGCGGATCGTCGCTGAGGCGATGGCGCCGGGAGCGACGGTTTCCGAGGTTGCGCGGCGATAGCAGCTCAGCTCGCAGCAGGTGTTCGGGTGGCGGCGCGAGGCGCTTGCGGGCTTGCTGACGCTGCCGGCGGGCACGCCTGTTGCCGGGCCGCCGGTATCTGCCTTCGTGCCGATCTTCGCCGAGCCGGCGGTGTCGCCCGCAGTGCCGGCGCCGGCACCCGCGCCGGAAGTGGCTTCCGGTCCCGTGATCGAAGTCGAGGTCGAGGTCGCCGTTGCTGTTGTGCGCGTGCGGGCCAGCATGGACGCAGCCCTGCTCACGTTGGTGCTGCGCGCAGTGCGGGCGTCGGCGGGCGGGGCATGATCACCATTCCCTCTGGCGTGCGCGTGCTGCTGGCGACGCGGCCGGTCGATTTCCGGAAAGGAGCCCACGGCCTTGCTGTTTTGGCGTCTGCCGTGCTGGGGGAGGACCCGTTCTCGGGCGTGGTCGTGGTGTTCCGGGCCAAGCGCGCGGATCGGGTCAAGATCCTCGTCTGGGATGCGAGCGGCCTGGTTCTGGTGTGGAAGCAGCTGCAGCAGGGGGCGTTCCGCTGGCCGCCGGTGATGGACGGGGTGCTGCGGCTGTCGGCGGTGGAGTTCGCCGCCCTGTTCGACGGGCTGGACTGGACGCGGGTGCAGGCGGTGCGGAGGATTCCCACGCCGACCGTGGCGAGATAGGGTTTGTCCACGATGCATGCAGCTCCCGATCCTACAGGACCTCTGCCCAAGACGGCCGCGGCGCTGCGCGCCTTGCTGCTGGCGGCCCAGGCCGAGCGGGATGGTGCCCTGGCCGAGCGGGACAGCATTGCGGCCGAGCGCGACCGGCTGGCCACCGAATGCGACGCGCTGGCGGGCCAGAACGACCAGCTGCGGCATCTGCTGCTGCGGCTCAAGCGCATGCAGTTCGGCGCCAAGTCCGAACGCTTGCCCGAGGAGCAGCTGCAACTCGGCCTGGAGGACCTCGATCAGGCGATCGCCCAGGGCGAGGCCGAGGGCGAGAAGCGCGATCCCGCCCTGAAGCACGAGCGTGCGGCCAAGCGCCGGGCGAGCCGGGGCGCGCTGCCCACGCACCTGCCGCGGATCGAGGTGACGCTGATGCCCGAGGACACGGCCTGCCCGTGCTGCCGCGGCGCCATGGCGGTAATCGGCCACGACAGTTCCGAACGCCTCGACGTGATCCCCGCGCAGTTCCGGGTGTTGGTGACCCGGCGGCCCCAGCCGCAAACGCTTCGCGTTTCGGCGAGCTTGCTTGCCGGGTGTGCGAGGGCGTGGTCGTGCAAGCGCCAGCCCCGGCGCGGCTGATCGAGGGCAGCCTGCCCACCGAGGCCCTGGTCGCGCACGTGCTGGTGGCGCGCTACGCCGACCACCTGCCGCTGTATCGCCAGGCGCAGATCATGGCGCGGCAAGGCGTGGCGCTGGAGCGCTCCACCCTGGCGTTCTCGCCGAAATCCCCTCGGGGATTTGTGGCTGGGTCGGGTATGCCGCGGCCGAGATCGCGCCCGTGGTCAGCCGCTTGCGGGAGATGCTGCTTTCCTCGGCGCGGCTGTTCGCCGACGAGACGACCGTGCCGGTGCTCGACCCCGACCGCGGGCGGACCAAGACAGGCTACTTCTGGACGGTGGCGCGCGACGACCGGCCCTGGGGCGGGGCTGACCCGCCGGCGGTGGCCTGCAGCTACGCCCCAGGCCGCGGGCAGGAGCACAACGATCAGCTGCTCGGGGCCTATCGCGGCATCCTGCAATGCGATGGCTACGCGACCTACAAGAAGCTGGCCGGCTCTAAGGACGATGGCGGGGCGGTGACCATGGTGTTCTGCTGGAGCCACGTGCGCCGGGGCTTCTACGACCTGGCCAAGGCTGGCGCGGCGCCAATCGCCGTGGAGGCGCTGGCGCGCATCGCCGCCCTTTACCGGATCGAGGCCGAGGTGCGCGGCAAGACGGCGGCGGACCGGCTTGCCGTGCGCCAGGCCAAAAGCCGGCCGCTGGTCACGGACCTGCGCGCTTGGTTCGAGGCTCAAATCGCGACGCTGCCTGGGCGCGGTCCGACAGCCGGCGCGATCCGCTACGCGCTGAACCACTGGGACGGACTGGAACGGTTCCTCGGCGACGGACGCATCGAACTCGACAACAACAACGTCGAGCGCGCCATACGCCCGATCAAGCTGTCGAGAAAGAACGCGCTCTTCGCCGGCAATGACGAGGGTGGCGCGAACTGGGCGCACGTTGCCTCCTTGGTCGAAACCTACAAGCTGAATGGCGTCAACCCGCAAACCTACCTCACCGACCTGCTGACCCGCTTGGTTCATGGCTGGCCGCAGGCCCGCATCGACGAGCTGATGCCCTGGATGTGGGTCGCCGCGAAAGCCAGCTGACCGTCAACCCGCCAAGGCCAGGGTGGCGGAGCACCGCTTACGGTGTTCAGCACCCATGCCAAGGACCTGCACGCAGCCGAGCAGGCCCGTCGCGACGCGGTGCTCGCCGAGCATGGCACCATGGCCATCGCGCCGTCCGAGCCGCAGGCGAAGGCCAAGCTCCTGGCAGCCGGGCGCCGGGCGCGGCGCTTGGCCCAGCATGAACAGGTTTGGGCGCTCTACCGCCAGGGCTGGTCGGGGGGGGGAAGATAGGACCCCACCTCGGCGTCAGCCGGAGCACCGTCTACCGATACCTCCGGAGCGAGGTGTTTCCCGAGCGCAAGGGGCGCTCCGACGCGGGCCACAGCCGGCTCGACGCTTGGCGGCACGTCGTGCTGGAGCACTGGAACGGCGACCGGCGCAACAGCCGCAAGATGTTCCAAGACCTGCAGCAGCGCGGATATCGCGGCAGCTACCCGACGCTTGCGCGCTACCTTCGGCGCCTGCGCGCGGTTGACACCGTCGTGGCGGCAGGCGGGCTGCCGGCAACAGTGCGGCCGACGTTGGACGCCGCACCCCGGCAAGCGCTCACACCCCGAACCGCTGCCTGGACGGTGCTGCGCCGGGTGGAGAAGCGGAACATGGAAAGCCAGGCGTTGCTGGCCGGCGTGCGCGGGCGCTCGCCCGTGCTGAACGAGGCGGTCGGACTCGCGGAAGCCTTCACCGCTCTCGTGCGGGGCCACGGGGCGGCCCAGCTCGACCCGTGGCTGCAGCAGGCAGAACACAGCGCCATGCCGCCGCTGCAGCGCTTTGCCAAGCGCCTGCGAGCAGATTACGACGCCGTGCGCGCGGCGCTGTCCCTGGGCTGGAGCAACGGCCAGACCGAAGAACAGATCAACCGACTGAAAACCATTAAACGTCAGGTGTATGGCCGTGCCGGCCTCGACCTGCTGGAACGCAGGTTCCTGCTCGCCGCATGATCACCAAAAGCTGCCAAGACCCTCAACAGTGCGCCGGCAACTACCCTTGATTGTGCGTCGAGGCGTTCATCGTTGTTGGGGTGGACGGCCCCGCAGCATCTTGTGCCAAGGTCTGGTTGTCAACATCCGAACCTGAAGGACCGTCCGCATGAACCTTAAGCGCATTGGCCTCGACACGTCCAAGGCTGTCTTCACCCTGCGTGGCGCGGACCACAACGAGAAAGCCGTCTTGCGCCGCAACATGAGGCGGGCGGAGATGGAGGCGTTCTTCGCCAAGCTGCCGC
>CAXSEX010000196.1:0-8264 GCA_964236415.1 uncultured Acetobacteraceae bacterium
CTTCGCGAGCTGGCGGCTCGCGTGATGGCGCTGGCGCGGCGCGCGCACATGGGAGCCACGGAGATTTGCGTCGGCGACCTGCGACTTGACCTTCTTTCGCGGCAGGCGAGCCGGGCTGGGTGCGAGCTTGAACTCCTGCCTCGCGAGTTCAGCATCCTGGAATTGTTGGCCCGCAACGCGGGAGGCATGGTGACCCGCAGCATGCTGCTTGAGGAGGTATGGAACTTCCGCTTCGACCCTCGGACGACCGTTGTTGAAACCCATATGAGTCGTTTGAGGGCCAAGCTTGACGGCGATGGCCAGGTTTCCCTGCTGCATACCGTGCGCGGCCAAGGGTATTGCTTGCGTGCCCCGGCTTAAGGTGCTGCGCACGGCGAGCTTTCGCCTGGCTTTGGTTTACGCGCTGCTGTTCAGCCTGTCGGCCACCGTCCTCGTTGTTTTCGTTTACTATACGACGACGCGACACATGCAACGCCAATTCGATGAGTTCATCCAGAGCCAGGAAACCGCGTTGCTGCTGCTTGACCATGGACAGGACACACAAGCCCTTGGCCGCACCGTCGACACGCTGACGCGGCCAGCAGTCGACCCCTACGCCTACTACTTGGTCATGGCTCCCGACGGGAACCGGCTTGGCGGAAACCTGCCCGAATCGGCGGCAGTTGCCGGATGGGCGATGCAGGATCTCGGCAGCCAAGGCCTTGCCGGTCCGCGGCTTGTCCGCACCCACGGGACCCGGCTTGCCGGGGGAGGGCTCCTCGTCGTGGGGAGGTCGGAAAAGCGGTTGCTGACCGTTCAGCGCCTGATACGGTCCTCGCTCCACATCGACCTGTCCATGACGTTTCTCCTTGCTGTGCTGGGCGGCATCGCGCTGAGCGCCCTTGCGCTCCGCCGCATCGGGCGTTTCGAGGAGGACCTCCGCCGCATCATGCATGGCGAGCTTTCGACGCGGCTGGCCGTCGTGGGCCATGACGAGATCGCCCAGCTGACCTCGCGCATCAATCAGCTGCTGGATTGGTTGCAAAGCTCCGCAGCCAGCTTGCAGCAGGTGGCGAACGACATCGCGCATGACTTGCGCAGGCCCTTGTCGCATCTGAGGCAGGATCTGGATGAGGCGCTGCGGATGCCTCCGCCAGCCGGGTGCCATGAGCAGATGCTCGCGAAGGCCATTGCACGGGTGGACGGCGTCCTTTCACTGTCAAGTGCCCTGCTGCGTTTGGCGCAGATCGAGGCCGGGGCACGGCGGGCCGGGTTCCGCGACGTCGACTTGGGCGAGCTTGCCCGTGAGGTATATGGCATCTACCAGCCGGTGGCGGAAGCCGAAGGGCGAACACTGGTCCAGTTGCCGTGCCGCGAAGCCAAGATCAGAGGCGATCGCGAACTGCTGACCCAGATGATCGCGAACCTGATCGAGAACGCGATGTGCCACACCGCTCCCGGCACCAGGATCTATCTGGGAACGACCTCAAATCCGCCTTCACTGCTGGTGATCGACACGGGCTGCGGCATCCCTGTTGGAGAGCGCCCGAAGGTCTTGCGCAGGTTTTACAAGCTGGACCGCAACCGGAGCGCCCCAAGCAATGGCCTTGGACTCAGCGTCGTGTCGGCGATTGCCGCCCTTCATGGCGCCAAGATCGCGCTTTCCGACACGGATCAGCCCTTTGGCGCCGTGGGGCTGCATGTTGCGATCACTTTTCCTTGACCGGGCTGATCCCTGGGCATCCAGGCCGTTGTAGCAGCTTGGCAGACGAGATCGGGAAACGGCGGGATGGCGGTGATGCCCGGGGTGCGCAACGTGCGGGGCTGCGCCGGGCTTCGGGTAACGGCGCGATCAGGCGGCGTTTTGCGCTGGCCCGTCGCTGACCTGGACGCCGCTGGTGAACGTGGCGTGCTGGACGAGCGGCTGGTTCCTGTCGTTCAGCCTGCATCGGGCGTTCGCAGCAGCCATCACCAGCCTGGACACCAGGAGCCGGCCGGTGTCCAGGCATCTCAGGCCGTGATCTCGCCACAACCCAAGCAGGAGGACAGGCCGCCATGCAATCGTGGCCCAGGCTATACATTTATGTAAGTCTTCTTCCAATAATGTGTTTTTCCGTCCAGGTTTGCGACTTCTAATGTTCCTGGAATGACGCTGCACCATGGGATTGCGGACTGGTGCGAGAACGATGTTGCGGAGGAAATGCTGCGTCTGCTCTCCCGAAGGGGGGCGGAGGTACTATCGCTTGGCATAGGGGCATCCCCGGCTTCCCAATCAACTCGACATCAGAAGCAAGTGAGCTTGCACATGAACCATTTCCTTGGTGCGCCCCTGACAGCCGCCGCGCAGCGTGCAGTGGGTTCCTTTCAGGACGACCCCAGTATCAGCGACCTGTTCTTCCTTGAGGCTTGGGAACTGGGCTGCGTGCCGGGCCTCGGCGCGATGCTCCGCGCCAGGCAGATCCGCCGTTCGAACCCCGCCCTTGCGGCCGAAATCCGTGCGGAACTCATCGGACTTCGCCGCCTCGGCCAAGGCGTGCCAGCAATCGCAGGCGTCCCATCGGTTCGCACGGAACCCCCGATCCACCCTTAACCGTCCTGGAGCTTTTCCATGAGCATGAACGTCAGCGAGTTCGTTTGGCAGCGCCTGGGCGAGTGGGGCCTCAACCGGGTGTACGGCTATCCCGGCGATGGCGTGGGCAGCCTGGACGTGGCCCTCGAAAAAGCCAAGGGCAAGATGGAGTACGTCCAGGTCCGGCACGAGGAGATGGCGACCTTCATGGCTTCCGCCCACGCCAAGTTCACCGGCCAGGTCGGCCTGTGCTACGCGACCTCCGGCCCCGGCGCGATCCACCTGCTGAACGGGCTGTACGACGCGAAAATGGACCACGTGCCGGTCGTCGCCATCGTGGGCCAGCAGGCGCGGGGATCCATCGGCGCCTCCTGCCAGCATGAAGTCGACCTGCAAACGCTGTTCAAGGATGTCGCCAGCGACTACGTGGCCACCGGCACGAACCCCAACGTGCCGCCGCTGCCGCCGCACGTCACGTTCAAGGACGCGGCGCACTTCGTGACCATGATGGGCACGGAGCCGGAGCTGGGCAGCGTGCTGGTGAACAGCGCCAAGGAGCTGCTGGCGACGGTGCTGCCGGGCAAGGGCTGACGCCGATGCGTCTGGACGCGCGGATCGGCCGGGTTCGCGCCCGGGCCTACACGATTCCGACCGATGCGCCGGAGGCGGACGGGACGTTCGCCTGGACCTCTACCACGATGGTCGTGGTGGAGGCCGAGGGCGGAGGATCGACGGGGCTGGGCTACACCTACGCCAGTGGCACGGTTGCAGGGCTGATTGCCGGCAAGCTCGCGGAGGCGGTGTCGGGCGGGGACGCGATGGACCCGCCGCGCGCCTGGCGCGCCATGCAGCGCGCCGTCCGCAACATGGGACGCGACGGGCTGGCGGCGACGGCCATCTCGGCGGTCGATGCGGCGTTGTGGGACCTGAAAGCGAAGCTGCTGGATCTGCCGCTGGCATTGCTGCTGGGACGCTACCGCGATGCCGTGCCGATCTACGGCAGCGGCGGCTTCACCAGCTATGACGATGGGCAGTTGCGCGGGCAGCTCGCCGGATGGGTCGAGGACGACGGGTGCCGCTGGGTGAAGATGAAGATCGGCACGCATCCCGAGGACGACCGACGCCGCGTGCGCGTCGCCAAGCAGGCCATCGGCGATGCGACGCTGTTCGTGGACGGCAACGGCGCCTTCGCCGTGCAGCAGGCGCTGCGCCTGGCCAGCGTCTTTGCGGCAGAGGCCGGGGTGGCGTGG
This sequence comes from uncultured Acetobacteraceae bacterium, assembly GCA_964236415.1. Lineage (GTDB taxonomy): Bacteria > Pseudomonadota > Alphaproteobacteria > Acetobacterales > Acetobacteraceae > CAHJXG01. The sequence continues at coordinate 3,799 of CAXSEX010000196.1, forward strand.
TTCGAGGAGCCGGTTTCCTCCGACGACCTGGCGGGGCTTGCCCAGGTCCGTGCCCGCATCCCGGCCGGCATGGACGTGGCGGCCGGGGAATACTGCTACGACACGGACACAGTGCGGCGCATGCTGGACACGCGGGCGGTTGACGTGCAGCAGGCGGACGCTTCCCGCTGCGGCGGGATCACCGGGTTCCTGCAGGCGGCTGCATTGTGCGAGGCGCACCACGTGGATCTTTCAGGGCACTGCGCGCCGGCGCTGCACCTGCATGCAGCCTGCGCCGCCCCGCGCTTCCGGCACCTCGAATGGTTCCACGACCATGTGCGCATCGAGCACATGCTGTTCGACGGCGCGCCGGTGCCGAGGCAAGGCGAGATCCGGCCCGATTTGACCCGGCCCGGCCTCGGCCTGGTTTTCAAGCAACAGGACGCGGAGCAATACGCGACATGACGACGAGCAGGCCCACCGGCAGGGTCGCGGTTGGATTGGCCCTGCTGGGCAGCGCAACCGCGGCGGGCGCCGTGGCGCTGACACTCCGCGGCCGGCAGGAGGGGCGCCCATCTGACTCTTGGGAAGCCCCGGAGGCGCATCCCGGCAGGGAGGAGCAGGCGTTGCGGGAGAACAAGCGTGTCGGATGATTCCCTTGCCGCGCCACGCGCTGTCGGCGGGCGGGCGCCAAACGTCTCCAAGCAGGGCGGCTGGGTGCCGATGCGGGAACGTCCCGAAGGCGAGGCGGTCGATTTCGTCGTCGTCGGCACCGGCGCGGGCGGCGGGCTGCATTGGACTGACGAGCGCATCGTGGACGGGGCCACCCCGATCAAGGTGGGCGTCAACCCGTCGCTCACCATCGCCGCCATCGCGATGCGCACGGCAGAGCGGATCGCCGCCCAGGCGAGGCAAGCTGTAATGTGCTGTTGGCGCAGGGATGCGGCTTGGCCGCCGCGAATTGCTCACCCGGATGCAGTGACCGTCTTGCGCATCGTCCTTGCCCTTCTCGTGCTCGTGCCGGCGGCCGTCCTTGCCGCAACGCCAGACCGTGACGCGCTTGCTTGGCAGCCACATCCGGGGGCGCCCGTCGCGCTCGGCCAGCAGTTCACCGACGAGGCCGGACGGAGCGTGACGCTGCAGGACGTGTCAGGCAAGCCGATGATCCTCGCCCTCGGCTACTTCCACTGCCCCAACCTGTGCGGCTTCGTGCGGGGCGACCTCGTCTCAGCCCTGGGCGCCAGCCGGCTTGTCGGCGGACGCGACTACCAACTTGCCGTCCTGTCGATCGACCCGGCAGAAACGGCGAAAGACGCAGCCGCGGCCAAAGCGGGCGACCTCGCGCAGTCTCCTGGCATGGATGGGCGGGGCTGGCACTACCTGGCAGGCGATGCTGCCTCCGTCGCGCGCAGTGTCGGGTTCCCCTACCGCTATGACGAGCAACTGCTGCAGTTCGCCCATCCGGCGGGCCTGGTCGTCCTCACTGCCGCCGGCACCGTCAGCAGCTACTTGGAGGGCGTCGGCTATTCCGGCGAGGCGCTGCGAGGGGCCGTGGAGCAGGCGGCTGCCGGGCACGTCGCGGACGCGCCATCGCCGGTGCTGCTGCTGTGCTTCCATTACGACGCCGCGACCGGACGCTACACGCTGGCGATCGAGAAGCTGCTCCGGCTGCTCGCCGGCGCAACCGTCCTCGGGATCGCCGGGCTGCTGGTCCTGCTGCACCGGCGACGGCGGGCTCAGCGGGTGGCGTAGTCCATCATCGTCATTCCGAGGAGAACGGCGAGCCAGCAAAGCCCGAGGAAGGAGTAGAACCGCAGCAAGGGCGCCTCGTCCCGAACCTCCATGGAAAACAGCAGCACGGTGCCGATCATGCAGAGCGTCAGCCCCGCTTCGAGGTAGGACGCAGTGCGCCCGGGCACGAGGGCGCCCAGCAGGACGATGCACGCCAGGAGGCCGATCAGCGCGACGAACGCGAAGAACGGCACGCGCATCTTGGCCCAGATCTCCCGCTGCTCCGTTTCGGTGAACCACCTGCTCATCGGCCGACCACATAAAGCACGGGGAAAACGACGATCCAGATCAGGTCGATGAAATGCCAGTAAAGGCCGTAGACCTCGATCCGGTTCTGGTGGTGCTGAAGGAAGCCGGGCTTGCTGGCGGCCCAGGCCAGCCACAGCAGGATGGAAACGCCCGTGGTCAGGTGCAGGCCGTGCAGCGCGGTCGTCACGAAGTACAGGTTCGTGAACAGGCGGGACGCCGGATCGCCCTCCAGGGCATACGGGCGGTTGGCGAGGAAGGGCGTCATGTGCTCCTCCCAGTCCACGAACCACTCGTAGCCCTTCAGCACCATGAACAGCGAACCGAGCGCCGCGGTCGCCAGCATGAGGCGCACCATCCATTTCTGCCCGCCGAGGCGCGACAGCATGATCGCCCCGGACATGGTGAGGGATGAGCAGATCAGGATGGCCGTGTTCGTCGCGCCGATCCAGAACTTGAGGTGGAGCGCCGCGGCCCGGACGGAGTCCCGGTGCGTGTAGTGGAGCACCAGCGCGACCAGGAACAGGCCGCCGAACAGGAGCAGCTCCGTCAGCAGCCAGGCCCACATGCCGAGTTCCCCCGCGCGCTTCTGCTGCGCTGGGTTGGAGAACTGTTCCTGGACCTCGATCCCGGTCGGCTGGCCTATGGCGCTAGCGGGCATCGCCGGGCGTCTCGTTCGGGTAGTCGTAGGGCTGGAAGTCTACGACCGGCTCCGTGATGAAGTTGTGCGCGGGCGGCGGGGAGGTGGTGGTCCATTCCAGTCCCTTCGCATCCCACGGATTGGCCGGCGCACGCTTTCCGAACCACAGCGACCAGGTGAGATAGACCATGGGGAAGATGTAGCCGGCGGCGAGGACCACGGCCCCGGCGGACGACAGGATGTTCAGCAACTGGAATTCCGGGGGGTAGTCGTGGTAGCGCCGCGGCATGCCGAGGTAGCCCAGCAGGAATTGCGGAAAGAAGGTCGCGTTGAAGCCGACGAAGATGAACAGCGCCGAAACCACGCCCCAGCCTTCGGGGTACATCCGTCCCGTGAACTTCGGCCACCAGAAATGCAGCCCGCCGAGGAAGGCGAGCACGGTGCCGCCCACCATGATGTAGTGGAAGTGCGCCACCACGAAGTAGGTGCCGTGCACGTGCTCGTTGACGGAAAGCGTGGCCAGGAACAGCCCGGTCAGCCCGCCCAGCACGAACAGCCCGATGTATCCCATGGCATACAGCATGGGCGTCTTGAGCCGGATCGACCCTTTGTAGATCGTCGCGGTCCAGTTGTAGACCTTCACCGCCGAGGGCACCGCCACGGCAAAGGACAGCAAGGAGAAGACCAGCGCCGCCGTGTCGCTTTCGCCGTTGACGAACATGTGGTGGCCCCACACGAAGAACGTGAGGGAGGCCAGGCCGATGGAGGCGTAGGCGACGAAGCGGTAGCCGAACAGCTTCTTCTGGGCGAAGGCGGGCACGATCTCGCTGATCACGCCCATGCCGGGCAGCACCATGATGTAAACGGCGGGGTGCGAGTAGAACCAGAACATGTGCTCGAACAGCACCGGGTCGCCGCCGAGCTTGGGGTCGAAGACGCCGATGCCGAAGGCGCGCTCCAGCACCAGCAGGATCAGCGTGATGGTGATGACCGGCGTGCCCAGCAGGAAGATCAGGCTGGTCGCGTAGTGCGTCCACACGAAGACCGGCATCCGGAACCATGTCATGCCCGGCGCGCGCATCGTGTGGATGGTGACGACGAAGTTCAGCCCCGTCAGGATGGAGGAGAAGCCGACGATGATCACCCCGATCAGCGCCGGGATGACGTAGGTGTTGGAGAACGTGGTGGAGAACGGCGCGTAGAACGTCCAGCCCGTGTCCACGCCCCCGATGATCAGGTCGGCCACCGTGAACAGCGAGCCGCCCACGAACACGTACCAGCTCAGCAGGTTGAGCCTGGGGAACGCCAGGTCCTTGGCGCCGATCATCAGCGGGATCAGGAAGTTGCCGAACGTCGTGGGGATGGACGGGATCAGGAAGAACCACACCATGACCACGCCGTGCACGGTGAACAGCTTGTTGTAGGTGTCGGAGGTGAAGATCTGCCCGTTCGGCACGATCAAGGCCAGCCGCACCAGCCCGGCGGCGATGGCGCCGATGACGAAGAACAGCGTGATCGCAAAAAGGTAGAGCAGGGCGATGCGCTTGTGGTCGGTGGTGAAGAACCAGGACCGCAGCGTGTGCGCCTCGTGCAGGTAGTCCGGCGGGCGCCCGATCGTGGACTGGGCGGTTTCGGGATCGCGCAGCGGATTGTCCAGCGGGCTCATCGTGCCTGATCCATTCTCGCGCCGTTCTTGATGAAAGCGATCAGCCTTGTCAGGTCGTCCTCCCCGAGCACGCCCTTGAACGCCGGCATCACCTGCTTGTAGCCGGCGATCTTGTTGTGGTCCGGGTTGAGGATCTTGTCGCGG
>CAXSEX010000197.1:0-8263 GCA_964236415.1 uncultured Acetobacteraceae bacterium
CCTACGCCGACTTCGTGACGGCGATGATGGCGTTCTTCCTGCTGATGTGGCTGCTGAACGCCACCACGCAGGAGCAGAAGCGCGGCTTGGCCGACTACTTCAGCCCCAACAGCCTGACTTCGCGCACCAACTCGGGCTTCGGCGCGCCGTTCGGCGGGCTGACGCCGAACCTCGACGGGTCCTTGGCCTCGGACCGCGGCGCGATCCATTTCACGGACACCACGACCCGCCCGGTCATCGACCTGGATGACAGCGAAGACGAAACGCCGACGACGCCGTCAAAGCCTCGGAACGGCGGGCCGTCGCTGCTTACGGTGGCCGGAGATGGCGACGCAACCTCGAACAGTGCCCAGGCGCCCACCGCCATTCAAGCGGGGGAGGCGTATGAGCAGACGCGCCCGCCGGTGCCGCCGGCTGCTGCCCGAACCACGCCGGCCACCGCCAAGGAGAAGGCCGAGCGCGAGGAACGCGAACGCGCCGCCTTCGAGCAGGCGGCGGAGCAGATCCGCGAGGCCGTCCGCTCGGACCCGGCGCTCGCGGGCCTGGCGAAGCAGCTCGCCATCGACCTCACGCCCGAGGGGCTGCGCATCCAGATCCTCGATGAGGACCGGCAGCCGATGTTCGGCTTTGGCACCGCCGCGCTGAACGACCGCGCCCGGTCCCTGCTGTCCAAGGTGGCCCCGGTGCTGCTGCGCCTTTCGCAGCCCATCGCCATCGACGGCCACACCGACGCGGCACCCTACCGCGGCGCGGACCGCAGCAACTGGGACCTTTCGGCGGAGCGGGCCAACGCCACGCGCCGGCTGCTGACCGACGCGGGCCTGCCGGAGGGACGAATCCGCAGCGTGGCGGGCCACGCCGACCGTGACCCGCTGCTGCCGGCCGAGCCGTTGTCTGCGGCGAACCGCCGCATCGCCATCCTGGTCCTACGCGACCGGCCCACGGCCGGGGGGCGCTGAGCCATGCTGACCATCGGCGGCCTCGGCTTCCTGCTGGCCTGCGTGTTCGGCAGCTACATCCTGTCCGGCGGCAGCCTGGAGCCGCTGATCGAGGCCATGCCGTTCGAGCTGCTGACCATCGGCGGCGCGGCGATCGGCACCTTCATCATGTCGAACTCCATGCACGACGTGAAGCACACGCTGGGCGGCTTCAAGAAGATCATGGGCGGCGCCAAGTTCACCAAGCCGCACTACGTCGAGCTGCTGAGCCTGCTGTTCCTGTTCTCCCGCCTGGCCAGCACCAAGGGTCCCATGGCGCTGGAGCCGCACATCGAGAACCCCAAGGAAAGCACCGCTTTCCAGAAGTTCCCGCGCATCCTGGCCAACCACCACGCCACGGACATGATCTGCGACTACCTTCGCATGATGGGGATGAATGCGGACGATCCGCATCAGATCGAGGACCTGATGGGCCGCGAGCTGAAGAAGACGCTGCACGAGGAACTGCACGGCGCCCATGCGCTGCAGAACATGGCGGACGGCCTGCCGGCGCTCGGCATCGTCGCGGCGGTGCTGGGCGTGATCAAGACCATGTCGCACATCAACGAGCCACCGGCGGTGCTGGGCGCTATGATCGGCGGCGCGCTGGTGGGGACCTTCCTGGGCGTGCTGCTGGCCTACGGCATGGCAGGACCCTTCGCGGCCCGGCTGAAAGGGGTCGTCGAGGAGGAAAGCAAGTACTTCGAGGTGATCCGCGCCGTCTTGGTCGCCCACCTGCACGGCAACGCCCCGCAGATCAGCGTGGAAACCGGGCGCAAGATGGCGCCGAACCAGCACATGCCGAGCTTTGCCGAACTGGAAACAGCGGTGCAGGCGGTGCAGATCAACTGATGGGCGGCGCTCAGGGCGCGGCGGCGAAGCCGGCCCTGATCTCGGCCAGGCCGCGTTGCGCCGTGCCGTCCGGGGCGAAGTTGGCCGGGTCCAGCCAGGCCAGCAGCGCGTCGCGGCAGGGCGGCCACTCACTGCCCACGATGCTGAAGAACGCCGTGTCCCGCAGCCGCCCCTTCGTGACCTGGTGCGCCCGAAGCGTGCCCTCGTACGTGAAACCCAGCCGCTCCGCCGCACGGCGGGACGGCGCGTTCAGCGCGTTGCACTTCCAGACCAGGCGGCGGTAGCCGAGGTCATCGGCCGCGAGCCGCAGCAGCAGGAACATCGCCTCCGTCGCCGCGCGGGTGCGCTGCATCCGCGGCGCGAACCAGATATGGCCCAGTTCGATGGCCGCGTGCGCCGGCTGGATGTCCATGAGCGTGAGCCAGCCCGACACGGCGCCGGTCGCCACCGGGCGCACCGCCCAGGCCATCGGGTCGTGCGTGCTGGCGAACCCGGCGACGAAGGCGGCCATCGCCTCGCCCGAAGGGAATGGGCCGTAGCCCAGGTAATCCCAGCTCTCGTCCGCGGCCGGGTCCTGCTGCGCCGCCTGCCACAACTCCTCGGCATGGCGCCGGTGCAGCGGTTCGAGCACCACGGACGGCCCACGCAGGGCGATGCGCGCCGGCAGTGGCCGGGGCGTGGGATCAACGGGCGGTCCGAGCGGGCGAGGGGTCATAGCCGGTATCCTGCCATCGCCGACCGCCCGGTGCGCGGACAAATTCGCCGCAGACTGCGACCCCGGGCCTGAAAACGTCACGTTCCGTCAAGACGCGCAGCCCCGCTTGCAGCATCATCGGCATGGGGGGACCACCCCCTAAAACATAATCAGCAAGAGGCAGGGGCGCCCGTCATGACCGAGACCGAACCGACCAGCACCTACCCCGCGGCCTACGCAAGCTGGCAGGCCGACCCCGAGGCGTGGTGGGCGGAGGCGGCCGAGGGCATCGACTGGACCCGGCGCTGGGACCGGGTGTTCGACCCGGGCCTCGGCGCCGCGGGCCAGTGGTTCGCCGGCGGCATGCTCAACATGGCGGAGAACTGCCTGGACCGCCACGTGGACGCCGGGCGCGGCGGACAGGCCGCGCTGATCTGGGACAGCCCGATGGCCGGCGAGGTCCGGACCTGCACCTATGCCGAGCTGCGCGGCCGGGTCGCCCGCGTGGCCGGGGCGCTCGCGGCCTTGGGCGTCGGCGTCGGCGACCGCGTGGTGATCTACATGCCCATGGTGCCGGAGGCGGTGATCGCCATGCTCGCCTGCGCCCGGCTGGGCGCCGTGCATTCCGTCGTGTTCGGAGGCTTCGCCGCCGCCGAGCTTGCCAAGCGCATCGAGGACGCCGAGCCGCGGGTGGTCGTTTCCGCGTCCTGCGGACTGGAGCCGGGGCGCGTCGTCGCCTACAAGCCGCTGCTGGACGCCGCCATCGCGTTCAGCGCGCACAAGCCCGACGCCTGCCTGATCCTGCAACGCCCGATGCTGGCCGCCGCCATGGCGCCAGGCCGCGACCACGATTTCGCGGAGGCGGAGGCCGCCGCGGCGCCGCACCCGCCCGTCCCGGTCCTTGCCACCGACCCGCTCTACATCCTTTATACCTCCGGAACCACCGGCAAGCCGAAGGGCGTGGTGCGCGACGCCGGCGGTTACGCCGTGGCGCTGCGGGCGTCGATGCGCATGATCTACGGCATGGAGGCCGGCGATGTGTACTGGTGCGCCAGCGACGTGGGCTGGGTGGTCGGCCACAGCTACATCGTTTACGCGCCGCTGCTCGCCGGCTGCACGACGGTTCTGTACGAAGGCAAGCCGGTCGGCACGCCCGACCCCGGCGCGTTCTGGCGCGTCTGCGCGCAGCACGGCGTGCGCGTGCTGTTCACCGCGCCCACGGCGCTGCGCGCGATCAAGCAGCAGGACCCGGACGCACGGCACATGGCGCAGCACGACCTGAGCCGCTTCGACGCCCTGTTCCTGGCCGGGGAGCGGTGCGACCCGCCCACCGCCACCTGGATCGCCGGCAAGCTGGGTCGGCCCGTGGTGGACCATTGGTGGCAAACGGAGACCGGTTGGCCGATCACCGCCGAGTTCCGCGGCTACGGCCTGTTCCCCTTCAAGCCCGGCGCCGGCGGCCGTCCGTGCCCCGGCTACGACGTGCGCGCGCTGGACGACGGCGGCGCCCTTCTGCCACCGGGCGAAGGCGGCAACCTGGCGATCCGACTGCCGCTGCCGCCGGGCTGCGCGCCGACGCTGTGGCGCAATGCGGAAGGGTTCCGGGCGGCCTACCTGCTGGACTACCCCGGCTGGTACCGCACCGGCGACGCCGGCCAGGTGGACGCCGATGGCGACGTGTGGGTGATGGGCCGCACGGACGACGTGATCAACGTCGCCGGCCACCGCCTGAGCACCGGCGCGATGGAGGAGGTGCTGGCCAGCCACCCGGACGTGGCGGAATGCGCGGTGGTGGGCGCGGCGGACGCGCTCAAGGGGCAGGTGCCGCTCGGCCTCGTGGTGCTGAAAGCCGGGGCGGAGCGGGACCCCGCCGCGGTTGCCCAAGAACTGGTGGCGCTGGTCCGCGAGCGGATCGGGCCGGTGGCGGCGTTCAAGGACGCCCGCGTGGTCGCGCGCCTGCCCAAGACCCGGTCCGGCAAGATCCTCCGGGGCAGCATCCGCAAGCTCGCCGACGGGGACGACGCCCCGGCCCCGCCCACCATCGACGACCCGGCGATCCTGGACGAAATCCGCGCCGTGTTGGTCAGATGAACCTCAGCAGCAGGAACCCGCCCACGATCCCCGCCGCGGTCAGGCTCGTCACCAGGGTCAGCCGGCGCTCGATGAACTCGCGGACAGGCTCGCCGAATTGCCGGATCAGCGCGGCGACCAGGAAGAACCGCGCGCCGCGGGTCAACGCGCTGGCGGCCATGAACACGCCGAAGTTGAAGTGCGCGAGGCCGGAGGTGATGGTGACGATCTTGTAGGGGATCGGTGTCAGGCCCTTGATCAGGATGACCCACAGCCCGTACTGGTTGAACTTGTCCACGAACGCCTGGGCCGCATCTTCATAATGGTAGAAGCGGATCAGCGGCCCCGCCACCTGGTCATACAGCGCATAGCCGATCAGGTAGCCCAGCGCGCCGCCGGCCACGCTGGCCAGGGTGCAGATCAGCGCGAGGCGATATGCCCGCTCCGGCCGGGCCAGCGCCATGGGCACCAGCAACGCATCGGGCGGGACCGGGAAGAAGCTGCTCTCGGCGAAGCTGATCAGCGCCAGCCAAACCGGCGCGCGCCGGTCGGCAGCCAAGGCGAGCACGCGGTCGTAGAAGCGGCGGAGCATGGCGGTTCCCGATACGATGGGCCTGCCATGCCACGCCACGCCGCACGCCGCAAATCCCGCGGCTTCCTCCCCGCCCGTCCTGCGGCTAGGATTTGCGGAACTTTCAAGACGGGACTCCCCACCATGCGCCGCTCCGCCCAACTTGCCGCCGCGCTGTCGCTTGCCTTGGCCGCGGCATCCGGCGACACCTCCGCTGCGGCCCAGGCCCAGGATCGCAGCCTGCCGCCGCACGCCTGGCTGTTCGGCACCTGGACGGGCGGCATCTTCCCGGTGCCGAACGGGCTGTCGAACCAGGCCTGCTTGTCGCAGCCGGTGGTGATCTTCACCCGCGACCTCGTGCTCCGCGCCACCCTGACCGAGCAGATGCTGACGCAACGCGAGATCGAGACGGCGCGCAACTCGTCGCAGGGGGCCGAGTTCCGGTTCGCCGCAGCACCAGGCGGCGGGTCCAGCCTGCTGGACAGCGGCATGGGGCGCGCGGTCGGCTTCGGGTGCAACTCGCCGGACGAGCTGCACGTCCAGCGCCGGGGGGAGAACGAGATCATCTTTCCCGGCTGCGCCGACTTCCCCAACCCGCTGGTCCGTTGCCAGACCCGGTGATCCCGCCCCGCACCACGCCGCCGCGCTGACCGGCTTCCCGCATCCGCCCGCCGCGATGCGTGCCGCGCTGGACGCACTCGTGGCGGGCGACCCGCGGCTGGCCCGCATCGAGGCCACGGCGGGTCCGCTGCCCTGGCGCGTCCGCAGCGGCGGGTTCGCCGGGCTGCTGCAAATCGTGGTCGGGCAGCAGATCAGCAACCAGGCGGCGCTCGCGATCTGGCGGCGGATCGAGGCTCACCCGCGCCTGCTGCAGCCGGACGGGCTGCTGGCAGCGGACGAGGCCGTGCTGCGCGGCGTCGGGCTGTCCCGGCCCAAGGTGGCGCATGCGCGGTCGCTTGCCGAAGCCTTTGCCGCCGGGCAGCTTTCGGCCGAGGCGCTGGCGCAGCTTCCGGACCCTGGCGCCATCGCCGCAATCACCGCCATCCGCGGCCTGGGTCCCTGGACGGCGGAGGTTTACCTGCTGTTCGCGCTGCAGCGCCAGGACGTGTTCCCGGCCGGGGACATCGCACTGGCGGGCGCTGCGGCCGACATCCTGGGCCTGCCGTGCCGGCCGGACCCGAGGGCGCTGCGCCTGCTGGCCGACGCCTGGCGTCCGAGCCGCGCCTTGGCGGCCCGGCTGCTGTGGCACCATTGGCGGCACCTGACGGGGCGCCCCAGCTTCGACGACGCGCCGCCGGCGCCCATTTACCCGGCGTTTACCGGTCCAGGCTAAGCTCGCTTCCAGCTTTCAGGACCGCACAGCATGGACATCCCGGCTCCAATCCCGTCGCACCAGTCCGCCACCTTTTGGGAACGAGGGGTGAGCGTGCCGTTCACCACTCCGGCGCTGGCCGGCGCGCGGGTGCGGCACGATGCGCGGCATGGGCTGGTGTTGCTGGTGCCCAACCCGTCCGGCGGGCGCGGCATCTACGTCGTGCCGTGGTCCGGGCTGCGCGACATGTGCAACCCCACGCTGCACGACGGCATGCTGCACGACGCCGTCCTTGCCTCGAAAGGCGGGCCGATCACCCCCGGGGTCATCCGCGCCGCCGGTCGCCGAGTCGCGGCCGCGGGTGCGGCGGGGCGCGCCGCGCATGCCGCGGCTGTCAAGGCGATGCAGGCCGAGGCCGAGTCGCAGCAGGCGACCAACCACTACCTGCTCTATGCCCTGGCTGCGCAAACCACGGCGCAGGCCAGCGCGGCGGAGGTTTCTGGCCTGGCGGGCATCGTGGATGAGATCGGCGTCGGCCCGCACGCCGACCGGGCCGACATCCCGGCTCGCCTGGGCCAACTCAAGGCGATGCGGGCAGAGCTTGCAGCCTGGTTGCGGATGGGCGCCGACGATGCCGGGTCCGCGTCGATGGCCTGCGGCATGGCGGACCTCACGATCCGTTGCGCTGAGCACGTTCTGCGCGCCGCGCGGGAACAGGCAACTGATGTCAAGGGCCTGCTAGCTGGATGGCGTGCCCAGCCCGACGGCCTGGCCGCCGTGTTCAGCCGCCCTGCCTGGGTGCTCGACGGCTGGGGCTTGCCATGTCTGCTCTGGGGCGCGGCGTCCGGCGTCGCCGCCCGCCGTGCGGCGCTTCTTGAAATCGGCCAGATGCTGGTGGTGCTGCCGAAAGAGGCCGGCGAGTGGGTTGGCGAGTCCATTGATGCCGAGGCGAGCCAGGCCCTGCGCCCCATGGCGGGCCTGAGCCGTGATGTGCGCTCCGGGCTTGGCGCGCTCGATCTGGTCGCCCGGAACGAGCACTTCCGCGCCATGGCGGCCTAGGATGTTCCAATCAGCACACGCCGTCCGCCCGGTCGCCGAAGTGCAGCGCAAGCTGCGCGGCGCGGCGGACGAGCAGCTCGCCCAGGTGGTGGCGCTCGTGGACGCGATGCCGGTGCGCGGCGCGGCGGACACGCTGATCGCTCCGCTGCGCGCCCGGCTGGCGGTCATCGAGCCGTTGCGGCCGTTGTCGATCAGCCGCCTGCTGTTCCGCCCGCTGGACCCGGTGATCGTGACCGGCCCGCGCTGGCGCCCGGGCATCCCCGCCGTGCCGCGGACGGCCCTGTCCATCATCGGCCAGGCGGTGATCGGGCAGTTGGGCACAGTCGCGACATCGCTCCAGGCGAGCCTCGCCGGGCGTGACGGAAAGGAGCATGCGGTCGCGAACCAAGTCGGCGCTTCCTTGTGGCCCTTGGGCGCGAAGCTGGTGGCGCAACTGCCGATCCCAGCAGGCTGGGGGACCGAGACCGGACTGCCTGAGACCTGCTATCCTGAAATCCGGGCCAACATCGCGGCGGTGCTGCACCAGGCGGTTCCATTGGGCCGGTGGGCACGGGACGCCAACGCTTCCGACCCTGCGCCTGCCGTCGATGACATCCTGCAAGCGACGCAGGCATCTCACCCGGCCGGGTTCGGCATTGTCCTCGCCATCTTGCTGGCGGACGGCACGACCGCCGCTCCCGCGCTGCTGGCAGCCTTGGCGATGCCGGGCGTGCCGGTTGACCCGGCAG
>CAXSEX010000198.1:0-8250 GCA_964236415.1 uncultured Acetobacteraceae bacterium
CCGTCCTGCGGCCCGGCGGGCCGCGCTCAAAGCGTCCAGCCGCCGTCGATGACGAGCGTTTGTCCCGTGATGAACTGCGTCTCGTCCGACCCGAGATACACCGCGAGCGCCGCGATCTCCTCCGGCGTGCCGAGCCGGCCCATGGCTTGCCGGGCGATGAACCCGGTCCGCGCCGCCTCCAGCGACCCGGCCGTAGCGGCGTTCGCAGCAATCCGGTCATCAAGGCTCGGCGTTTGCACGGTGCCAGGGCAGATCGCATTGCAGCGGATGCCCTGCTTCACGAAGTCCGCCGCAACCGACTTGGTGAGGCCGATCACCGCCGCCTTGGTCGTGCCGTACACGAAGCGGTTCGGCGCGCCCTTGATGCTGCTGGCCGCGCTCGACATGTTGATGATCGAGCCGCGCCCGGCCTCTGCCATGCCCGGCAGAAAGGCGCGGACCGTGTGGAACATGCTGCGCACGTTCAGCGCGAGGGCGAAGTCCCATTCCGCGTCCGTCGCGTCCAGGATGGTCCCCTGGTGCACGAAGCCGGCGCAGTTGAACAGCACATCGACCGGCCCGGCCGCCGCGGCCACCCGGGCGATGTCAGGGGCTTGCGTCGCGTCCAGCCGGTGCACGGCGATAGCTTCGCTTGCGATCTCCGCAAGCTTCGCCTCGTTCAGGTCGGTGGCGATCACCCGCGCGCCCTCCGCCGCATAGGCCAGCGCGGTGGCGCGCCCGATGCCTTGGGCGGCTGCGGTGATGAACGCGGTCTTGCCGGCCAGCCTGCCTGCCATGGGTGCTGTCCTGCCAATACTGACCGCGTCAGTGGTTGTTGCGGCTTTCGCCGCGTTCCTCGACGATGTTGAGGTAAAGCGTCGCCGGCTCCAGGCAGGCGCCCGTCGCGTGCTGGCCGACCATGCTGCGGCTGATCTGCTCCCACGGCGTCTTGTTCTCCAGCGCCGGCTGGGTCCACTTGCTGCGCCGCCTGTCCAGTTCGCCCTCGGGCAGCAGCACGTCCACCTTGCGGCTGTTCAGGTCGATGCGGACGCGGTCCCCGGTGTGCAGGAGCGCCAAGCCGCCGCCCACCACGGCCTCGGGCGACACGTTGAGGATGGAAGGGCTGCCGGAGGTGCCGGACTGCCGCCCGTCGCCCATGGTCGGCAGGGTGTGCACGCCGGCCTTCAGGAGTGCGGCCGGCGGCTGCATGTTCACCACCTCCGCGCCGCCGGGGTAGCCGACCGGGCCGCAGTTGCGGATCACCAGGATGGAATGCTCGTCCACGCCGAGGTCCGGGTCCTCGATCCGCTCGTGGTAGTCTTCCGGCCCTTCGAACACGACCGCCTTGCCCTCGAACACGTTGGGCTGGTCGGGGTCGGACAGGAAGCGGCTGCGGAACTCCGGGTCGATCACGCTGAGCTTCATCACCGCCGCGTCGAACAGGTTGCCCGACAGCACCGCGAACCCCGCGCTTTCCTTGAGCGGGTTGCCGTAGGGGCGGATTACATCGTGGTCCACCGCCGGGCGCTTTTCCAGGTTCTCACCGAGCGTCTTGCCGGTGCAGGTCATCACATCCGTGTGCAGCTTGCCGGCATCCAGCAGTTCCCGCATCACCGCCGGCACGCCGCCGGCACGGAAGAAGCCCTCGCCCAGCACGCGCCCGGCCGGCTGCACGTCGGCCAGCAGCGGGATGCCGTCGCCGAACCGCTGCCAGTCGTCCAGCGTGTGCTCCACGCCCATGTGCCGCGCGATGGCGATCATGGAGATCGGGCAGTTGCTGCTGGCGCCGAGCGCCGCGGCGGCCACCACGGCGTTCTCGAACGCGGCGCGGGTCATGATGTCGGACGGGCGCAGGTTCTCGTGCACCATGCCGACGATGCGGTGCCCGGTGTGGTAAGACATCCAGCCGCGCTCCTTGTGCGGCGCGGGGATGGCGGCGCAGCCGGGCAAGGACATGCCGAGCGCCTCCGCCAGGCTGTTCATCGATAGGGCCGTGCCCATGGTGTTGCAATGCCCGACCGACCCGGCGGACGCCGCCACCATGTCGATGAACTCCGCGTAGTCGATCAGCCCCTCGGCCAGCAGCTTGCGCGCTTCCCACACGATGGTGCCGGACCCGGCGAGCCGGCCGTTGTACCAGCCGTCCAGCATGGGGCCGCCCGACAGCACAATGGCGGGGATGTTCACGGTCGCCGCCCCCATCAAGCAGGCCGGCACCGTCTTGTCGCACCCGGTCGTCAGCACCACCCCGTCGATGGGGTAGCCGTGCAGCACCTCCACCAGGCTGAGGTAGGCAAGGTTGCGGTCCAGCGCCGCGGTGGGCCGCTTGCCGGTTTCCTGGATCGGGTGGATCGGGAACTCCAGCGGCACCCCGCCCGCGTCCCGGATGCCGTCCCGCACCCGGCTCGCGAGGTCCACCAAGTGCCGGTTGCAGGGCGACAGGTCGGAGCCGGTCTCCAGGTAGAGCGCCGTCATGCCGGGGTCGCTCGGCTCGTCGCACCAGCGCCGGCTGCGCAGGCGGCGCGCGGGGGCGGGGGTATCGGGGGTCATGGGGGCGTTTCCTGGGATCTCGTTGCGGGCAGGGTGGGCAACTCGCCCATAGGTGTCAATTGTGGAGGACCGGGTCAGTTCCAATCCTCGATCCGCAGGCCTTCCACGCGGGAGAACTCGCCTGTGTTGTGCGTGATCAGGGTGAGGTCGCGCGCCTGGGCCTGACCGGCAATCAGGATGTCGTAGGGACCAATCGGAGTCCCAGCCGCTGCGAGCATCGCCCGGATGGCGCCTGCCTGCCGCGAGTCCTCTTGATCGAAGCCCACGACCTCGAACTGCGATGCCTCGATGCGGTCAAGGTTGTAGGCCGTTCGCTGACTTTTGAAAGCGCCAAAGTACAGCTCATGCGTCGTGATGGCGGAAATTCCAAATTCTGCCGGCGCATGCCGTCGCACTCGCTTATGCAGCGAGGATTTGTTGGCAAGAAGACCAATGACAGCGTTCGTGTCTAACAGGTACTTCACTCAAAGAAGTCGAGTGCCGAACGTTTCTGTTCTTCTGACTTCTCGGCCATGGCCGCTTCGAAGTCCTCGTCAACTGGTCCCACCAATGTGTCAAGCCAATCCCAGTTGTCGGCCACTGGCTCCAGGATCACCGACCGGCCATGCCGCCGGATGCGAACCTTCTCCGTGTCGAACCGGAACGCCTTGGGAAGCCTTACCGCTTGCGAGCGGCCCGACCAGAAGACCTTTGCCGTGTCCATCGCGCCACCTGACATATGCCAGAAAGATATATCATCGCGGGGTGGAGGGTCAATGCATCTCCGGCGTGATCACGTTCTGCGGCCGGTTGCTCATCAGCGCCGCCCGCATCGTCTCCGCCGACTTCACCCGGATGTCCCAATGCGCCTCGGGCGTGAGGTAAGCCGAGTGCGGCGTGATGATCAGGCGGCCCTCCACCCACGCTTCCCGCGCGCGGTACGCCCGCAGCAGTTCCGGCACCGGCTCCACCGGCGGCTCCACCGGCAGCACGTCCAGCCCGGCGCCGGCCACCCGCCCGCCGCGCATCGCCTCCGCCAGCGCCGCCACGTCCAGCACCGGGCCGCGCGCCGTGTTCACCACGACGGCGCCGGGCGGCAGCAGCGCAAGCTCGGCCGCGCCGATCATCCCCGCCGTGTCCGGCGTCAGCGGCACATGGAGCGACAGCACGTCCGCCCGGCGCAGCAGGTCCGGCAAGGTGGGCGCCCGCGCGACGCCGACCGCCAGCTCGGTCCCGTTGCGCAGGCCGGGGTCGAAGAACGCGACCTGGAAGCCGAGCGCCTTGGCCCGCAGCGCCACCGCCGTGCCGATGCGCCCCAGGCCCACGATCCCGAACCCCTGCACCCCGGTGCGCCGCAGCAGCGGGTCGTCCACCGCGCGCCATGGCGCCGGCGGGTCGCGCCGCTGCGCGTCGTGGTGCAGCAGCAGCCCCCGGCGCAGCGCCAGGGCGATGGCGATGGCGTGGTCGGCCACCTCCGTCGTGCCGTAGTCCGGCACGTTGCACACCAGCACGCCGCGCGCCGCAGCCGCCGCGCGGTCGATCCGGTCGTAGCCGACGCCCATGCGGACCACGGCGCGCAGCCGGGTGAAGCGCGCCAGGTCGGCCGCGGTCAGGAACTGGCGGAACAGCATCAGCCCGTCCACTGCGGCGCAGTCGGCGTCCGACAGCTCCGCCAGCACAGTGGTGTCCCGGCGCAGGATGACGGCACCGGGGCCGAAGATGCGGCGCTCCTCGCTGTCGTCGGGGTACATGGCCTCGGGATACAGGATGGTGGTCACGCGCCAGGCTCTTCCATGGCTGTTGGTGGTGCCAGCCGTTTGAGCTTCCTTCGGGGTTCCGTCAAATTGGCGCGCAACGGGTGGCGGCCGATCCAACCGGCATGGCCCCGCGGCGGCGGCGGCGCTCGCGCCCGGGATGTTCCATGCTATAGGGCAACGACATGAGAGCCATCCTGTCGGCAGTCGCCGTCGCCCTGCTTCTTGCCTGCTCATGCTCAGGCACCCTGCGCGCCGCGGATGAGCCGTCCGCCCCGGCCGATGCCGTCGAGGAACCCGTGCGCCTGCCCGTGACGATCGGCGGCAAGGAGTATGCGCTCGATGCGCTGGTCGTGCGCCTCCCCGGCGAGGATAAGCTGCCGGTTGCCGTCATCACGCATGGCTCCAGCCTCGGCGACCCGAGAGCTGCGAACATCGAGTGGCTGCGCGAGTGGGCGCACGACCTTGCCCACCGCGGCTGGCTGGCGGTCGCGGTGATGCGCCGGGGTTACGGCGCGTCGGAAGGCGAGGCGGTCGAAGACGCCGGCACCTGCGCCATGCCGGACGTGGGGCGCTACCTCGATGCGAATGCGGACGACCTCCAAGCGGCCCTGCACAGCATCGCGCGCCGGTCCGACGCCGATATGAGCCGGGTGCTGGTCATCGGGGAGTCCGCCGGCGGCGCTGCCGCTATGGCGCTTGCGGCCCGCCCGTCGGTGACGCTGTCCGCGGTGGTGAACGTATCGGGCGGCTTTGGTTGGCGCCTGGGGCCGTTCCGTCCCGCTCCGGCTTGCGCCCTTTTCGAGTCCGACCTGGTGTGGAACTTCGCCCGTTTCGGCGCGGCGGCGCGTGCGCCGACATTGTGGCTTTATGCCGAGAACGACAGTTGGTTCCGGCCGGGGCTGGTAGGGCGGATGCGCGCAGCCTTCACCGGCGCAGGCGGACAGGCCGAACTGGTCATGCTGCCGCCGTTCCGGGGCGACGGGCACACGCTGTTCTATGCTGCGAGCGGCGGCCGGCGGCTGCTGCCCGAGTTGGACCGCTTCTTGCGGGCAAATAAGTTGCCGACCTGGGACGAGGCCGCGTTCTCACCCTTGCTTGCCCGCTTGCCAAACGGCGACCGCTTCTCTGTTCAGAAATACCTGCTGGACCCCGCCGAAAAGGCGCTCGCCCTGGCGCCCGGCGGCGGCGCGTATTGGCGGTATGGCGAGCGAACAGCTGCCGAAGCGCAGCGGCGTGCGCTGGCTTCCTGTAAGGAGAAGGCCGGCGTGGACTGCACGCTCGCGGCCGAAAACTTCCATCTCCTGGTCCAAGCGCCCCCGGAAGCCGTGGCCCGCCCCAGCCCGTGACCCCGGCGTGTTGCCAACCGGTCAGGCCGGGAGGCAGTCTGGCACCCGACGTCGGAAGGGAACCGCAAATGAACGGCGCTGAAAGCCTCGTGCACACCTTGCTGGCCTGCGGGGTCGATACCTGCTTCTCCAACCCTGGCACCAGCGAGATGCATTTTGTAGCCGCGCTCGACCGCATCCCCGGCATGCGCTGCGTGCTCGGCCTCTTCGAGGGCGTGGTGACGGGCGCCGCCGACGGCTATGCCCGCATGACGGGCCGCCCGGCGGCCACGCTGCTGCATTGCGGCCCCGGCCTCGCCAACGGCCTGGCCAACCTGCACAACGCCCGGCGCGCCCGCTCCCCGGTCGTGAACCTGGTGGGCGACCA
Organism: uncultured Acetobacteraceae bacterium; assembly: GCA_964236415.1. Lineage (GTDB taxonomy): Bacteria > Pseudomonadota > Alphaproteobacteria > Acetobacterales > Acetobacteraceae > CAHJXG01. The sequence goes on from CAXSEX010000198.1 coordinate 5,979, forward strand.
GGCGACCTTTCACCGCCCGCTCGACGCGCCGCTGACCGCGGACACCGAGGGCTGGGCGCGCCCGGTGTCCGCCTGGACCCGCACGGCGACGCGCGCCGCGGCGGTGGGCAGCGACTGCGCGTCCGCCGTGCAGGCCGCCTGTAGCGCGCCCGGCGGCATCGCCACGCTGATCCTGCCCAGCGACACCTGCTGGGACGAGGGCGGCGTCATCGGCACGCCGCTGCCCGTTCCGGACGCGCCCCGGGCCTCGCCCGACGCGGTCGGGGCCGCCGTGCGCGCCTTGCGGTCCGGGGAGCCGACGCTCCTGCTGTTGGGCGGCGCCGCGCTGCGGGCGGAGGCGCTGGACATCGCAGGCGGCATCCTCGCCGCCACCGGCGCGCGCATGATGGCGCAAACCAGCAACGCCCGGATGGCCCGGGGCGCCGGGCGCACGCCGATCAGCCGGGTGCCGTACCCCGTGGACCAGGCGGTGGCCGCGCTGGCCGGGTTCCGGCGCCTGATCCTGGTGGGGGCACCGCCGCCGGTCGGCTTCTTCGCCTACCCGAACAAGCCGGGCTTGATGGCGCCGCCCGAGTGCCAGGTGCACATGCTGGCCCGGCCCGAGCAGGACGCCCTGGATGCCCTCGCCCGCGTGGCCCAGGAACTGGGCGCGGCACCCGTCGCGCACCGCCCCGCTGCCTCGCGGCCCGCGCCCGCCCGCGGCGCCGTCACGTCGGAGGCGGTGGCGCAGACCCTGGCCGCGCTGCTGCCGGACAACGCGATCATCGTCGATGAAAGCGTGAGCTTCGGCCGTGCTTTCTTCCCCGGCACGCATGACGCGGCCCCGCATGACTGGCTGCAGCTCACCGGCGGCGCCATCGGCGAGGGCATCCCGATGGCGACCGGGGCAGCGATTGGCGCCCCGGGCCGCCGGGTGGTGGGGCTGCAAGCGGACGGCTCGGCGATGTACACGCTGCAGGGCCTATGGACACAGGCGCGGGAACGCCTGGACGTGACCACGGTGATCCTGTCCAACCGCAAGTACGCGATCCTGCTGGGCGAGTACCAGGGCGTGGGCGCCAACCCCGGGCGCACCGCGCTCGACATGATGGACCTCGGCAACCCCGACCTGGATTGGGTGCGGCTCGCGGCTGGCATGGGCGTGGAAGCGGCGCGCGCCGACACGATGGAAACGTTCGCCGACCTGTTCGGGCAGGCCAACGCCCGGCCTGGCCCGTTCGTGATCGAGCTGGCGGCCTGACGCCGGCGCCCAGTCTAGTTTGAGGAGGGGACGGCGGGGTCGCTCTTGGCCGGCGCCGGGTCGCCGTTGGCGCACCCGCGGCCGGGGTGTGGCTGTAGTCCAGGTAGGCCAGGCGCACCGCCCGGAACGGGTTGCCGGTCACCAGCGTGGCCACGATCACCGCGATCACCGCCGAGGCGACGATGGCCTGGGCCGTCGGGTTGAAACGGGTGGCGTTGTTCTTGGGCAGGGTGGAGGGCTTCACGGCCATGGCGGCGCCTTCTTGCAAGGGGGTGGGCCTGTATAGGCGAAACGGCGAACAGGGCAAATAAAACTTGACTTGCCAAGCATCCGCCGCTACATGCCCGCCCTCACTCGGAACGCGGGAGATTGCCGGCTGCCGCCAAGGCCGCCGCCAATCGGCATGACCGCGATCCTCCGCTTCCAGGAGGCCCAGCCATGGCTAAGAAGATCGTCGGCTACATCAAGTTGCAGATTGCGGCCGGGAAAGCCAACCCGTCTCCCCCCGTCGGCCCGGCGCTCGGCCAGCGCGGCCTGAACATCATGGCGTTCTGCAAGGAATTCAACGCCGCGACGCAGGGCATGGAGCCTGGGACGCCAACGCCTGTGGTCATCACGGCCTTTGCCGACCGCACCTTCACCTTCATCACCAAGACCCCGCCCAACACCTATTTCCTGAAAAAGGCGGCGGGGATCGCCAAGGGGACGACCACGCCCGGCAAGGGCGCCGCGGTCGGCCGGGTCACCACGTCGCAGCTGCGGGAGATCGCGGAAACCAAGATGAAGGACATGAACGCGAACGAAATCGAGGCCGCGATGCGGATGCTGGCCGGTAGCGCCCGGTCCATGGGCCTCAGCGTGGTGGAGGGCTGACCATGGCAAGCAGCAAGCGCCTCAAGGCGGGCTACCAGACGTTTGACCGAGCCAAGTCCTACACGCTCGACGAGGCGATCCGGCTCGCCAAGGCCAACGCCCAGGCCAAGTTCGACGAGACGGTCGAGTTCAGCATGAACCTCGGCATCGACCCACGCC
>CAXSEX010000199.1:0-8245 GCA_964236415.1 uncultured Acetobacteraceae bacterium
GTTGTTCCTTTCCCGTCGGTGAAAAGAATATGCAACCTATGCGTGAAAATGTCTATACAAAATTCATCTTTATGGTGTACAAAGAGTGAGACACAGATTTAAATAGGCTGGATTGAGCTTGACGATGAGCAGAATGCGAAACGTCCGATGATGCCGAGCCAAGCGCAAGTTAACGGGATGCCGCATGGCGGTCTCATCCAGCGGTTGCAGTCAGCCCCTGCCGCGGTCGGCCAGGCCGGCGCGTTAAGCCTGCATGGACGGGTCGCCGCGATCTCCGGCATGATGGTGGAGGTGGCTGGGTTGGCCGGCCATGCCGCCGTGGGCGACCGCATCACCCTGGCGCCGCAGCCAGGCTCGCAGCACGGCAAGGCGCAAGCCGCGGCCCGCATCCCCGCGGAGATCGTGGGCTTCCGCGGAGGCCACGCGCGTGCGCTGGCGTTTGGCACGCTCACCGGCATCGGGCCGGGCTGCACGGCGGCCACGCCGCATTCCGGCGCGCGGGGCGCGCAGCTCGCCGTGAGCGACGGCTGGCTCGGCCGCGTCGTCGATCCCATGGGCTGCGCCTTGGATGGGTTGGGGCCACTTCCTTCTGGCACGTCGCCGTGCCCGGTCAATGCCGCGCCGCCTTGCGCTGCGACCCGGGCGCGGCTCGGCCCGCGTGTCGGCCTGGGCGTCCGCGTGCTCGACCTGTTCACCACCATGCGGCAAGGCCAGCGCCTGGGCTTGTTCGCCGGGTCCGGCGTCGGCAAGTCCACCCTGTTGTCCATGCTGGCGCAGCGGGCGCAATGCGATGTCGCCGTGCTCGCCCTGATCGGAGAGCGCGGCCGGGAGGTGCGGGAGTTCCTGGAGGACGATTTGGGCGCGGAGGGCCTGGCCCGCTCGGTCGTCGTGGTGGCGACCTCGGACCAGCCCCCGCTGATGCGGCGGGAAGCCGCTTATTCCGCGATGACCATCGCCGAGCATTTCCGCGACCAGGGCAAGTCCGTCCTCCTCCTGATGGACAGCGTGACCCGCTTCTGCCTGGCGCTGCGGGAGATCGGCCTTGCCGCCGGGGAGCCGCCGGCCACCCGCGGCTATCCGCCCAGCGTGTTCGCCGAGCTGCCGCGCCTGCTGGAGCGCGCCGGCCCCGGTCCGGACCGGGGCGCGGCCACCGGACACATCACGGCGCTGTTCACCGTGCTGGTGGAGGGCGATGACCACAACGAGCCGGTGGCCGACGCGGTGCGGGGCATCCTGGACGGCCACGTCGTGCTGGACCGAAGGATCGGCGAAACCGGGCGCTACCCGGCGGTGGACGTGCTGCGCTCCCTGTCGCGGACGGTGCCCGGCTGCAACAGCCCGACCGAGAACCGATGGACCCGGCGCGCGCGCGGCATCCTGGCGCTCCACGCCGAGCTGGCCGACCTGGTTCGCCTGGGTGCCTACCGTCCGGGCACGGACGCCGCCTCCGACGAGGCGCTTCGCCTTGCCCCCGCAATAGAAGCTGTGCTGCAACAAGCCAAAGGCGAATGGCACAGCCTGGACGGAGCCTTCGACTCGTTGCGCATAGCCCTAGAGGAACCGGATGAAGCATAAGGCGATCCAAACCGTGGCGCGCTTGCGCCGCATTGCGCTCGACGATGCGAGCCAGGCCCTGTCCCGGGCGCTGGCCGCCGAGACCGCCGCCGCCGCCCGCGCCGACGAGGCCACCCGGCAGATCGCCGAGGAGGCGGTGGCGGCGTCGAGCCTGACCGGAACCGACGCCATCGTCGAAGCCTTCGGCGCCTGGCTGCCCGGCGCGCGCCAGCACGCCACTGAGGCGCGGGAAACCTGCGAGCGCGCGGGCGCCGAGGTCGCCCGGCTGCGCGCCGTGCTGACCGCAAGCCGCGCCGCGCATGAGGCCGTGGAGGCCCTTTTGGCGCAGCGCACAGAGGCCGAAGCCAAGGAGCGCGACCGCCGCAGCCAGGCCGAACTGGACGAGGCCGGGCGCCAAACAGAGCCGTGGTAGCGCGCCGCAAGGCGTGCGCCTACGGCGAAGCCCGGCCATCACGGCGCCGTTCCGCCCAGCGGACCCGTGGCCGGCGTCGCTTGCGTTGAGCGCCGGGCTGTTGGATATCGGGCTGATGCCAGACCTTGCAGCGTCCCTGCCCTTCACCGTGCGGCCGGCCAAGATACTTTGGGCCGATCCTGCGAACGGCACTCCTCCTGACCTCAAGGCCATGCCTTGTCCGAACTGCGGATCGGGAGAGTTCAAGACGCTTGTGCTGACCTTTGACGGGCCGCACGGAACGCTTGCGATACAGCCGCTGAACGTGCTGCGCTGCCCGACCTGCGCTTGTCATTTCTATGACAACCAGAGTCCGCCCGACTACACCGATCCCGAGATGAACGATTACGGCCGGGTGCCCTTCTACGTCCAGCAGGGCGCCGGAATAGGGCTGATCACGCGCCCATTGGCGCAAGCCGCCGCGCCGCCCGGCAGCAACTACATGGAGGTTGGTTGCGGCTATGGCTTCGGCCTTGATTTTGCCATCCACGGTCGTGAGTGGAACAGCGTTGGCATCGACCCAGCGCCGCTGGCCGCGGTCGGCCGCAAGGCGCTGGGCGTCGCCATCGAGCTGCGCTACCTGCGCGACGACGACGAGGCCCGCGGCACCATGGATGTCGTCATGGCGTCGGAGACCATTGAGCATGTGCCCTCCCCCGCCGCTTTCGTCCGCACGCTGCGCGCGATGCTGCGCCCGGGCGGGCTGCTGGTGCTGACCACCCCGCACGGCGACGATATCGTTCCGGCGACATCCCCGGGCATCATCGTCTCCCTTTTGTCGCCAATGCTGCATCTCGTGATTCAGAACCCCGCAAGCCTGACTGCCTTGCTGCGCCAGGCCGGTTTCGCCCACGTGGACGTGCAGGCCGATGGTCACTCCTTGGTCGCCTTCGCGAGTGACTCTCCTTTGGAACTGGAGCAGGACCAGATCGCGTTGCGGCGCTCATACCGCGCGTATCTCGCACGACGCGCTCAGGCGTTTGACGCTTCAAGCGATCTGTTCCTGGGTTATGCTGGGCGCTTGCACATGGAAAGCGTGAACGACAACGACATGGATGCGGCCACCCATGCCTGGGCTTTGCTGGTGCCAGCCTGCCGCGGCCGCTTCGGCTTTGATCTCGACCAACCTGACGAGTTGCCGTCGCTTGCAGCCTGCGACCTTGAGGAGATGGTGCGCCTGGCTCCATTGAACCTGGGCAGCTTGCTGTATGCGCGCGGCATTCAGCGTTTAAAGGAAGGGATTGCACGGCCTGCACTTGAAAAGCAGTTCGCCCTTGCCGCTCAGGCCGCCGCCGCGCTGCGCCGCACGCTGAATGCGTGGGGCATGGAGGACGGCCAAACCGAGGACATCGGCTGGACGGCCTCGGCAGAGGCGCTGCTCTGCGCCGCCGCCGGAGGCGCTCCGGACATCGCCGCCCGGCTGGCCGCGCTGCCCCCGGCCCCGGCAAGCGGGGCGGCCCGGCGCCGGGCCACTGTGGACCGCGCCGTCAACAACCTGGTCAACGCGGGGCACTACGCCCTAGCACGCGAGGTCGCGAAGTCGGCAGGTCTCGGCATCCCGGCCGGTGACGCGCCGCTGGATGATGATGAGCGGGATCTCGTATTCAGCCTCGCCGTGCTGGAGGTGCAGACGGGACCGGATGGGCACGCGCTCGGCGACCCGGCGGTGGCGCGGCGCGGCTTCATGCGGGTCCGCACCTCGGCGGCGCCTGGATCGGACTTGTGGCGCGCGGCGGTGCGGGGTGAGATGCTGGCCATCGACCTCGCGCCCGCGGTGGACCATGTGGAGTCGCTGGCCTCTGCGGCCCTCGCCGTGCAGCCCGACCCCGACGTGGCCCGGTGGGCATTTCCCAAGCTGGTCAACGCCGGCTGCTACGACGCAGCGTGGCGGGTGGAGCAATCAGGCGCCTTGGCCGAACCCGCGGCCGGGCAGCCGCTTGCCGAGCAGGATCGGGACATCGTGTTCTGCCTGGCGGTGCTGGGCCTGCAAGGGCCGCAGCCGCCGGGCGGGGCGCTTGCCGCGGCCCGGCGCCGGTTCGCGCGGGTGCGCGAGGCGACCGCGCCGGGCTTGCCGCTCTGGTGGGCGGCCTTCCACGGCGAGATGCAGGCGCTTGAGCAATCCGGCGACGAGCCTGGGATGGCGGCGCTGATCGCCTCGGTCGTCGAGAGCCACCCAGAGGTCAAGCTGGGCTATGCCGAGATGATGCGCCTGGTGAGCGCAGGGCAGCATGACGTTGCGCGGAAAGTGGTGCGCCGCTCGGACCTGGAGGCCGGCTTCGCCCAGCCCGGCAGCGCCTTGCCGCTTGATGCCCATGACCGGGACTGCTTGTTCTTCCTGGCCGTCCTGGACGCGCAGATCGGCCCGGACGGCCGCGCGGCGGGCCAACCGGCGGTGGGCCGCAGCCGCTTCGCCCGCGTGCGCGCCGCGACGCCGCCGGGTTCGGACCTTTGGTGGGCGGCGCTGCGCGGCGAGCTGCAATCGCTCGACCTGCTGGATGCGCTGGACGAGGCGGCGGCGCTGACGACCGAGATCGCGGCGGCGCATCCCGAACTGCCGTTGCCGGACGACATCGCGGTCCGCATCGCCGCCCCGGACGCAGAGGCCAGGCGCGCCTAGCGTGGCCAACAGCATCCTGCGGCAGCTTCTCACGCCGCCCTACCGCCACGTGCGGTACGAACTGCTGCCCTCGGTCGGCCATCTCGCGATGAGCCGCCGCAGCCCGCACCGCCTGCTCAGCCGCTGGCCCGAGGGCGAGGTGGCGCTTGGCCCCAAGGTGTGCGTCTACGTCCACTGGGACGGCGCCGGGGAGGTGCGGGACCACGTGCTGCACCACGTGCGCAGCCTGGCGGAGGCCGGCTTGTCCGTCGTGTTCGTCACGAATTCCGGCTTCCTGCGGCCCGCCGCGATGGCCGCGTTGCAGGGCATGTGCGCCGGCGTGCTGATCCGTGGCAACGTCGGGTATGACTTCGGCGCCTGGCGCGAGGGGTTCGAGATCCTGCAATTGCCGCGCCCGAACACCGAGATGGTGGTGATGGCGAACGACAGCGTTTATGGCCCGATGCGTCCGCTGGACGACCTGATCGGCGCGTTTGATTTCAGCCAGGCCGACATCTGGGGCTGCACCGAAAGCTGGCAGACCCGCTACCACCTGCAATCCTATTTGATGGCGTTCAGCCCCCGCGTGGTCGCGAGCGACGCTTGGCGCACGTTCTGGGCCACCGTGCGGCCGACATGGTCGAAGATGTGGCTGGTTCGGCTATACGAAATCGGCCTGACGCAATCCTTGCTCAAGGCGGGCTTCACCTGCCGGGCCATCTGGCCGTATCAGCGCCTGGTCAACGACCTGGACCCTGACCTGCTGACCGATCACACGGAAGGCGGCCCGAACCTTGCGGACCCGGCCGTGCGGGTGCGGCAGTACCACACCCGGCACATCCGCAACCTTGTTGTGGCCCGCCTGCCGCTCAACCCGACCAGCGACTTGTGGCGCCAACTGCTGCAGACGCAGTTCCCGTTCATCAAGCGCGAACTGCTGCGGGACAACCCGACCCATGTTCCGGACGTTGCGGAGTGGCGCGATGTCGCGAGGGCGCAGTTCTCGGCGAACCTGCAGCCGATCGAGCGGGACTTGCAACGCACGCTGAAAAACCGGACGCCCTGACCGCCTCCCCGGGCGCCACCATGGCCGGCTGCAAGGCTCCCGTCAGGCCGAAAGCTTCTCCAACTCGCGCAGCACGCTCTCGCCCATGACGGAGGTGCCGACCTTCGCGGTGCCCTGCCCCATGACATCGGCGGTGCGCAGGCCGCTTGCCAGCACGTTGGTGCAGGCGCGCTCGATCAACCCGGCCTCGTCCTCCATCTCGAAGGAGTAGCGCAGCAGCATGGCGAAGCTCAGCATCTGGCCCAGCGGGTTGGCAACGCCCTTGCCCGCGATGTCGGGCGCGCTGCCGTGGATCGGCTCATACAGCGCATGGCGCCGGCCGGAGCTGTCAGGGGCGCCGAGCGTCGCGGACGGGAGCATCCCCAGGCTGCCGGTGAGCATGGAGGCCAAGTCGGACAGCAGGTCGCCGAACAGGTTGGTGGTGACGATCACGTCGAACTGCCGGGGGTTGCGCACCAACTGCATGGCGCAGTTGTCGGCATACATGTGGGACAGCGCGACATCGCCGTACTCCCGCTCCTGCAGGGCGATGACGACCTGGCGCCACAGCAAGCCGCTTTCCATGACGTTGGCCTTCTCGACGCTGCACACCCGGTTTTGCCGCTTGCGCGCCAGCTCGAACGCCACGCGCGCGACCCGCTCGATCTCGTGCGTCGAGTAGGCTTCGGTGTTGATGCCGCGCTGCTGGCCATCCGGCAGGGTCTCGATCCCGCGCGGCTCGCCGAAGTACAGGCCCCCCGTGCTTTCCCGCACGATCATCAGGTCGAGGCCGCGGATCACGTCGGGCTTCAGCGTGCTGGCGTCCACCAGGGGGTCCAGCACGATGGCCGGGCGCAGGTTGGCGAACAGGCCCAACTCCCGCCGGAGCGTCAGGATGGCGATCTCCGGCCGCATGTCGAAGCCCAGCTTGTCCCAGCGCGGCCCGCCGACCGAGCCGAACAGCACGGCATCGGCGGCGAGTGCCTTGGCGACCACCTCCTCCGTGATCGGCGTGCCGCGCCCGTCGATGCTGGCGCCGCCCACCAGGTCCTCGCTGATGTCGAAGCTGACCCGGCGCCGGCGCTCCATCCAGTCGATCACCCGGCGGACCTCGCGCATCACTTCCGGGCCGATGCCGTCGCCGGGGAGCACCAGCAGCTTCTTGTTGGCAGCCATGTCGTGCGTGTCCTAAGTGGCCGTGATGCCGGGCATCCAGGGCGCCTGCTGGCGGAGGCGCGCCTCATAGGCGTTGATCGCCGAGGCGCGCTGCATGGTCTGCCCGATGTCGTCGAGGCCGTTCAGCAGCAGGTGGCGGCGCAGCGCGTCCACGGCGAACGGGATCTCCTCGCCGTTCGGCCGCACCACCACCTGGCGCGAAAGGTCGATGGTCAGGCGCGCATTGCCGCCCATGCGGGCGTCGTCCATCAGCCGGTCGCACACCTCGCGCGGCAGCGCGATGGGCAGGATGCCGTTCTTGAAGCAGTTGGTGTGGAAGATGTCGGCAAAGCTCGGCGCGATCACGCAGCGTATGCCGAAGTCCAACAGCGCCCAGGGCGCATGCTCGCGCGAGGAGCCGCAGCCGAAGTTCTCATGCGCGATCAGCACCTCGGCTTGGCGATACGGCTCGGTGTTCAGCACGAAGTCCGGGCGCTCGGCGCCCGCGCCGTCGAAGCGCAGCGTGTCGAACAGGTGCACGCCCAGCCCGGTGCGCTTGATGGTCTTGAGGAACCGGGCCGGGATGATCTTATCGGTATCGACGTTGGCCAGCGGCAGCGGCGCCGCGATGCCCGTGAGCGTGGTGAAAGCCTGCATCACGCCATCTCCCGCACGTCGGTCAGGCGGCCGGTGACGGCGGCGGCGGCGGCCATGGCGGGCGACAGCAGGTGGGTCCGCCCGCCGGGGCCTTGCCGCCCCTCGAAGTTGCGGTTGCTGGTGCTGGCGCAACGCTGGCCCGGCTTGAGCTTGTCGGGGTTCATGCCCAGGCACATGCTGCACCCGGCCTCGCGCCACTCGAACCCGGCGTCCAGCATGACCTGGTCCAGGCCCTCCGCCTCCGCCTGCAGCTTCACCAGGCCGCTGCCCGGCACCACCAGGGCGCGCACGCCGGGGGCGACATGCTTGCCGCGGGCCACTTGCGCGGCGGCGCGGATGTCCTCGATGCGGCCGTTGGTGCAGCTGCCAATGAACACGACATCGACCGGGATGCTCGACAGCTCCTGGCCAGGCGTCAGCGCCATGTAGTCGAGCATGCGCTGCATCTGCGCCCGCGCGGTTTCGTCCGCGACGGCGGCCGGGTCGGGCACGGCGCCGGTGATCGGCAGCACCGTTTCCGGGCTGGTGCCCCAGGTCACCATGGGCGCGATCTCCGACGCATGCAGCGTCACGGTCCGGTCGTACTGCGCGCCGGGGTCGGACGGCAGGGTGCGCCAGTACCCCACGGCGTGGTCGAACGCCTCGCCTTTGGGGGCAAAAGGACGGCCCTTGACGTAGGCGAAGGTGGTCTCGTCCGGCGCGATCATGCCGGCGCGCGCCCCGGCCTCGATGCTCATGTTGCAGACGGTCATGCGGCCCTCCATCG